>CACYHM010000468.1 GCA_902774195.1 uncultured Eubacteriales bacterium | reverse complement strand
TTCCACTTCTGTGCAGACAGGCCTGTAGCGCCCCGCCGTTTCCCACGGTATATCCAGCAAAGCCTGATATAAAGTATAAGGCGGCAGGAAAGGACCGACCTTCATGGATATCTCCCGGCCCCTGAGTTCAAGCGACATTATCTCATCACGTATGTCCGCGTCTATTGAGCGCTCGCTGCAGTTCCTGATAAAGTCCATGCGCACATGCCAGGAATCGCTGTCCATTATCTCTTTGATCCTGCGTCCCAGCGCCTCCATGTCCGTTCCTTCCGGACACGGGATCATATATCTGACAGACGACAGTACAGGAGCATGATCCATCTGATCAACGCCCGTAAATCTCATATGGATCGAGTGAGCATTGAGTTCTTCGAGAAGCTTATCATCCGGAACATCATCTTTTATCCCCACATACGCCAGTTTAAGCCCTGTTGCCCAGTCATATCTCTCATGATGCGGTTTGTATACGCAGACTCTTTCCCTTTGATAGCAGATCCCGGCGTGATCCAGAGTTCTTCTGAGTTCATCCATCCAGTACGTGTTTGACACGACCCTGTATTTATCAGCTGTCGTGAACGACAGTACAGCAAATCTGAGCTGACTGTCTTTCTCCTGTCCTCCGGGGACCTGCGGGTCGATGCCGGTACAGAGCCATCTCTTCATGATGCTCTTTGCTGCATGCGCCGCATCCCTGGCAGCGGTCCAGACAACGCGGAAAGTCCTCCGGATCACCGCCTGAAGCCGAGATGTATCGTTTCCACAGATGTTCCCGGCTTGCTCCCATATCTATGAAGTCCCACGGAAGAACTTCATCACGGTCTTTAGCTGCGAACCATTCATCATATCCGGGGATATCATGTTCACTTATCCACATGTCCGCAAATTCCTTCGCGCGCCGGTCAAAGTATGTGTATCTGCGAATACCTGCCTCCGCCATTCCGATCAGCATATCCTGCAGCCTTCTGTCGCCGCGATCGATGAGCTGTGTCAGTGTCAGATCATACGATTCTTCTGTCTCATTACCGCTGATTATCACTCCCATGTCCTGAAGCCTGACACGCGTATCCTCAGGCAGCGTGTCGATATGAGGCCTGGCTTCAAACCACTGAAAAGGCGTGAACGGGAATAATTTCAGCGGAGTCCAGCTGTACTGGAAAACAGGCGGATCGATACCCTCTTTCGCCTCCTCGTTTCTGATCTGCATGATCTTTTCGGTCAGCCTTACCAGTTCCTCCCTGTCCTCATCGGATCTTCCTGTATCCGTTGCGGCACAGCATGCGCACCGTCTCCAGTATCTGTTCCTCGCTGCAGTTCTTTGATGTCATCTGCCTGAGTCTCTGGGATATCCCTTCAACGCCGAAAACGATCCTGTCTTTCCCCTGTCTGTGGATCAAAGAGCAGAATTCCGGATTCTCCCGCACGGAATCCAGGCGCAGGGTATAGGTGGATACAGGCACACCGATCTCATCATCAAGACGCACGGCAAGCTCATTCAGATACGGATAGGACATACCGCTGAAAGAGCTCAGTACTATGTTTTTTACTCCGCTGTTATACAGATACTCTTTGACATTCCGTACGACACAGTCCACCGAGCGTGCTCTGAACGGCATGTATGTGAAGCCCGAAACGCAAAAGCCGCACTGCCCTTCGCAGCCCTTTGTGATCTCCACCCCGCCTGCTAAATTGGACGAATAGCAGTAGTTGCCGACCGGCTTCGGCTGCCATACCGAGCAGCTTCCCTGTCTCATCGAAGCGCTGCTCATAAAAGCGCGGCGCCCACAGGCAGTCCCATGTCTTCACAGCCGCGAGCAGTATCTCCTCGCGGCTGAGGCCGTCCGCAATTCCTTTCTGTATCATGCGGAGAAGTTCCGCCAGGACGCCCTCGCCCTCTCCTATGAAGAAAAGATCACAGACATCCATTATCACGGACGGATTGAAGGATGAAGCTCCGCCCCGTATGATGATCGGGTCTTTTTCAGTCCTGTCGCGGCTCATCACCGGTATGCCGGAGTCGAGGAGCATCCCAATAAGATTCACCTCGTCTCCTATCATCTGCTGTGAACAGCAGATGACATTGAAGGCATCAGTCCCTCGAGCGAAAGATATGCGAACCCCTTATCATTCAGCATCGAGTCATTATGTTCATCAGCAGGACACAATATGCGCTCCACGATCCAGGAGGGATTGTACTCATGCAGTTCCTGATAGAAGAGCCTGATCGCAACGGAGCAGCTCGCCTCCACGCTTGCATTGACATCTGCCAGCGCGATGCGGAAATGGTCTTCAAGCGTTCCGTCATCAAATGACTGCTCCCAGTCGAAACGGAAGCTGTTCATCTCATCGCCCAGCAGGGTCCCGGGCGAATGAAGAAGGTAGTCGTTCCCGCTGAACCACTGCTCAAAGTCTTTTCTCTCAGTATATCAGTCGTATTCCACTTCTGTGCATACAGGCTTGTAACGTCCCGCCGTCTCCCACGGGATGCCCAGCAAAGCCTGGTACACAGTGTACGGCGGCAGGACGGGACCGATCTTCATGGATATCTCCCGGTCCCTGAGTTCAAGCGACATTATCTCATCACGTATGTCCGCGTCTATCGATCGTTCTCTGCCGTTCCTGATAAAGTCCCTGCGCACATGCCAGGAACCGCTGTCCATCATCTCTTTGATCCTGCGTCCCAGCGCCTCCATGTCCGTTCCTTCCGGACACGGGATCACATAGCTGACAGACGACAGCTCAGGAGCGTGGTCCATCTTCTTCACATCCGTAAACCTCATATGGATCGAATGAGCATTCAGGTCTTTGAGCAGCTTATCATCCGGTACATCATCTTTTATCCCCACATACGCCAGTTTAAGTCCTGTTGCCCAGTCATATCTCTCATGATACGGTTTGAATACGTGGACCCTGTTCCTTTCAAAGCGGATCCCGGCATGATCCAGAGTTCTTCTGAGTTCATCCCTCCAGTACAGGCGGGACACGACCCTGTATCTATCATCTGTCGTAAACGACAATACAGCAAATCTGAGCTGACTGTCTTCTTCCTGTCCGGCAGGGATCTGCGGATCGATGCTTCCGAGAGATATCTGCCGGTCCTGCTTCTTTTCCCGGCGATACCCGGCCATCACTTCATGATGCTCTTTGCTGCATGCGCCGCATCCCTGGCAGCGGTCCAGACAGCGCGGGAAATC
>CACYHM010000467.1 GCA_902774195.1 uncultured Eubacteriales bacterium | reverse complement strand
GATCAACCCGTTCAAAAAGAAGGGCGGCGACAAACCGAAAAAGAAAAAGACCGGAAAGGAGGCTGCATAAATGGCTCCAAAAGATAAAAGAGACGAGATCCGCGAGACCGAAATCTCGGAAACCGGTCATACTTATGAGAACAGACAGGAGATATACTACAACGACAACGTAGGCGGCAGAGCTGTGTTCGTTGATTCCAAAGAGCAATACAGCCCTGATGAGCCGTACAACGATCAGGTGTATCTCCCTGAGAAGGACAAGGGCAAGGCGCCTGTTCTCGAGGTCAAGAACCTCGGGATAGACTTCGGCGGCCTGACGGCGGTAGACAACTTCAACCTTACCCTCGGCAGGACCGAGATCGGCGGTCTGATCGGGCCTAACGGCGCCGGAAAGACCACGATCTTCAACATGCTGACGAAGGTGTATGAGCCGACGAGGGGAGAGATCTTCTTCGACGGCAAGAGCACCAAGGGTATGACTACAGTCGACATCAACAAGGCGGGAATGGCGCGTACGTTCCAGAACATCAGGCTTTTCGACAAGCTGACCGTAGAGGAGAACATCAAGGTCGCTCTCCACCACACCACGGACTACGGCCTGGTGAGCGGCATGTTCCACACGCCTAAGTACAGACACGAGGAGTTCCGCATCCGCAAGGAGGCGATGAAGTACCTCAAGATCTTCGGCATGACAAAGACGGCCGACTACAGGGCCGGATCCCTGCCGTACGGCGCGCAGAGAAGGCTCGAGATCATGAGAGCTCTGGCTACGAAGCCGAAGCTGCTGCTGCTCGACGAGCCGGCTGCCGGCATGAACCCGTCCGAGACTGCCGAACTGATGGAGACCATCAAAGAGATACGCGATTCCTGATCGAGCACGACATGAACCTGGTCATGAACATCTGCGAGGGCATCGTGGTGCTCAACTACGGCCGCGTCATCGCCAAGGGCAGCGCGTCCGAGATACAGAGCAATCCGAAGGTCATCGAGGCCTACCTCGGCAAGAGCAGAGGAAAGATGGAAGAGGAAGAAAAGAACGAGGATATCGAGGAGGCTCTCAGCAAGGGCAAGCTCGAATCCGCCGCTTCCGGCAAGCCTGACGCCGGGTCATCGGGGAAGGAGGTCGGATAATGGGTACTGTACTGACAGTAAAGAACATCAATGTCTACTATGGAGCCATTCACGCCATAAAGGGGATCTCCTTCGACGTAAACAGGGGCGAGATCGTTACGCTTATCGGAGCCAACGGCGCCGGCAAGTCGACCACCCTGCACACCATCTCGGGACTTCTGAGGAGCAAGACGGGAGACATCGAATTCCTCGAGGAATCGATCGCGCACACCGCTGCCCACAAGATAGTATCCAAGGGAATATCGCACGTGCCTGAAGGCCGCGGCCGCAGGATATTCCAGGGGATGACGGTCGAAGAGAACCTCCAGATGGGTGCCTTCGTGACCAAGCAGGACAGGATCGCGCACAACCTCGAGTATGTGTACGAGCAGTTCCCTAGACTCAAGGAGAGGACCTCGCAGATAGCGGGCACACTCTCGGGCGGCGAGCAGCAGATGCTTGCCATGGGAAGGGCTCTCATGTCCGACCCTGAACTGCTGATGCTCGACGAGCCATCGATGGGACTTGCGCCTATCCTGGTAGACCAGATCTTCGAGATCATCGAGAACCTCAACAAGGCCGGCACTACCATTCTGCTGGTCGAGCAGAACGCTCAGATGGCTCTCTCGGTAGCCGACAGGGCATACGTCATAGAGACGGGCAGGATCTCGCTCTCCGGAACCGGAGAAGAGCTTGCAAAGTCCGACGAAGTCCGCAAGGCGTACCTCGGAGGCTAAAAGCGTCTCAAACCATTTCGGGTCAGGTGTTCCCTGACCCGTTTTTTGTGCTATAATAACGTGTCAAAATATGTAAAGAGAAGAGGGACGAGATGAAAAAAACTATTACTCTGATAATGACCGTACTGATGATATTTACGCTGACGCTCGGCATGAGCGCGTGCAAAAAATCATCGGGC
>CACYHM010000466.1:1132-2250 GCA_902774195.1 uncultured Eubacteriales bacterium | reverse complement strand
AGTCTCCTTGTTGCAGAACTTGCAATACTTCATGAGTTCGATCCTGTCAGGATTGTTTCTCTTGTTCTTCATTGTATTGTAGTTTCTCTGCTTGCACTCCGTGCATGCGAGGATGACTTTCTGTCTAACGCCTGCTGCCATCTGTTTTCTCCTTAATACTGTATAAAGCTTGAAAAATGCGTCTTTCTCAATCAAAAGCTCGAAGCCCGGTTGCCCGTAACTCCGATCTTTCTCTTAAAGTCGCTCAATTACTATACTTGAGCGGCTTTCCCATGTCAAGCAAATTCTTGACAAAAATTGCCCGGAGCCCTCTATCTGTCTACGGGGCGCAGCACCATGCAGGTGCGCGACGGCAGGAAGAGCCTCAGGTAGTTCCCTTCTCTTCCGGGAACGAAGGCGCTCCTGTCCTCGTGGGATATCCGGCCGAAGCCGCCGTATCTGAAGTCGTCGCTCGTGAAGAGCACCGCGTGGTCGATCCCGTGGCTGACAGGGATCTGATAATCCTCGTAGTCGTGATCAGGCGAGAAGTTGAACACGAAGACCAGACCTCCGCGCTCGAATGCTATCACCATGTCGTCCTCGTGCAGCCACCTGAGCTCAGGCCAGCGCTGATCAAAAATATGATAGTAGACGGCCGTATGTATCATGTCGTGGTCGAAGGCGTAGAGCTGGTCGTACTTGAGCGCAGGGTTATGCAGCAGGCTCCACTGCCTGCGGCAGTACTGGAAGCTGTTGCCGTTGCCCGGACGCGGGAAGTCTATCCATTCCGGATGTCCGAACTCGTTGCCCATGAACGCGAGATATCCGTCGCCGCCGGCCGACATTGTTATGAGCCTTATCATCTTGTGGAGAGCCATCGCCCTGTCTATCTCGAAGCTGTGGAAGTCCTTCTCCATCTGGTCGTACATATGGGCGCCTGCGAGACGGAACATCAGGGTCTGGTCGCCGACGAGAGCCTGGTCATGGCTCTCAGCGTACGCGATGGTGCGCGCGTTGCGGAAGGTCATCTCGTGCCATATCATGCCGAGGTTCCAGTCCTGATCGCGCCAGTCCTTCACCAGCTTTATCCACAGGTCAGGCAGGCCCATGCCGAGGCGGTAGTCAAAGCCGATGCCTCC
>CACYHM010000466.1:0-1114 GCA_902774195.1 uncultured Eubacteriales bacterium | reverse complement strand
CGATGCCGCCGTCCGCCACAGGCTCGCACATGCCCGGCATGCCGCTCATGTCCTCCGCGATCGTCATGGCGTCATGCTTCACCTCGCGTATCAGCTCGTTGGCCAGCTGGAGGTAGCATATCGCCTCGACATCCGTATTCATGCTGAAATACATCGAAAGGTCGGTGAAGTTCGAGCCCAGTCCGTGATCGTGATAAAGCATCGATGTCACTCCGTCGAACCTGAATCCGTCGAAGTGGTATTCCTCGAGCCAGAACTTCAGATTGCTCAGCAGGAAGTGGAGGACCTCCGGCTTGTCGTAATTGAAGAGCTTCGTGCCCCATGCCTGATGGTTGCCCTTGTCTCCCTGATGGAAGAACTGGTAGTCCGTCCCGTCGAATTCGTTGATGCCTTCGAGGGTGTTGCCTACGGCGTGGGAGTGCACCACATCGAGCAGTACCCTCAGGCCCATGCCGTGGGCCTTGTTGATCAGGTATTTAAGATCGTCCGGGTAGCCCTGACGGCTCGAAGCCGCGTAGAAGCTGCTCACCTGATAGCCGAAGGATCCGTAGAACGGATGCTCCATGACAGCCATCAGCTGAACGGTGTTGTAGCCCGTTGCCGCGATGTGCGGAAGGACATTGTCCGCGAATTCCCTGTATGTCGCCACCTTGTGCTCTTCGCTCGACATGCCGACGTGGGCTTCGTATATGACAGGAGGTTCGCTGCTCGAAAAGCCCTCGTCAGTCCAGTCGTACGGTTCGTCATCCCATACCTCGCAGCACCAGCTCTGGGATTCCCAGTCCTGGGTGACGCGGCGGGCGTAAAGCGGTATGTGCTGTGTGAGTCTGCCCCCGTTGTCGACTATGGTCATGACTTTGCTGCCCTGTCCGATGGTGTCCCCCGGAAGGAAGAGCTCCCAGTTGCCGTTGTCGAGCCTGGTCATAGGAGTGTCGGTCCAGTGCCAGTCATTGAAGTCTCCGGTCAGGTAGAGCTGATCGGCGGCAGGAGCCCACTCCCGATATACCCATCCGCCTTCTGTCCTGTGAAAGCCGTACCACTTATGGGCGTTGGCGAAGTCATTGAGCGACGAGAATCCGCTGCCGAGCAGCTGCTTCTTTTTGTCCTCATAGCG
>CACYHM010000465.1 GCA_902774195.1 uncultured Eubacteriales bacterium | reverse complement strand
AGCTTGTTGTGAGCTCCTTCCCTCCAAGGGAAGTCAGTCGACATGTACTCCAGTGTATCGTTCATCCAGCCCATGTTCCACTTGAAATGGAATCCAAGACCGCCATTTGAAGGCGGCTGCGTTACCATCGGCCAGGCTGTGCTCTCTTCTGCGACCGTAACAGCGCCTCTGACTTCATTGCCGATCATGTAGTTGAACTCCTTAAGGAACTCGACTGCTTCCAGATCGGTCTCGTCGCCATATTTGTTGAACCTCATTTTTGATTTATCGCTGATCCCGAAGTTCAGATACAGCATGCTCGTGACGCCATCTACCCTCAGTCCGTCAGCATGGTACTCATCGAGCCAGTACATAGCATTCGACAGCAGAAAACTTCTTACCTGAGGTCTTCCGAAATCGAATTTATATGTGCCCCAGTCCGGATGGACTATGCTTTCATATAGCTTGTCTCCGTTGAACTCCCTGAGTCCGTGGTCATCAGGACAGAAGTGCCCAGGCACCCAGTCGAGAATGACTCCGATGCCTTCCCTGTGGAATGTTTCAATAAGATACTTGAGTCCATGAGCAGAGCCGTATCTTGAAGTCGGAGCGTAGAAACCCGTCACCTGATATCCCCAGGAAGCATCGAGCGGATGCTCCATGACCGGCAGGAACTCTACATGCGTATAACCCATGTCCTTCACGTATGGTACAAGCATGTCAGCAAGCTCTCTGTAAGTATAGAAAGATTCCTTGCCCTCAGGGCCTTCCGGGCGCTTCCACGATCCCAGATGGCACTCGTATATATTCATAGGAGAAGTGAAGTTGTTTTTCGCCTCTCTCGCCTTCATCCACTCTTCGTCATGCCACTCATACCAGAGTTCGGTCACGATTGAATCGGTCCCCGGCCTTTTGACGGACATGAACGCGAACGGATCCGCTTTGGAAAGGATATCACCTTTTGCAGTTTCGATCTGGTATTTGTAATGATCCCCGGCCTTTGCTCCCTGAACGAAGCATGTCCATACACCTGTATCACCGATATGTTCCATCACGGCAGAGGCATCCCATCCATTGAAGTCTCCGGTCACTCTGACCGACTTCACGTCAGGAGCCCACAGCGTGAACTGGACGCCTCCGTCTGAGATATGCGCTCCGAAAGTCGCTCGTTTGTAAGCTGTTCTCTTATATTACTCATATATTCCGTCCTTCTGTGCTATATTTCGACATCGTAATTAATAGGGCGCGCTTTCGGATAGAATCCCGATCTGTAATCAGCCGCTGACATTCTTTTGATAGTCGTGATCGCGGCAATGTACAGGATCACAACAAAGATCAACAGCGGGATCGTGCCCGGCTCTCCAAGGAATGCGAATGTATCATAAGTTCCGTGGATCAGCATCGGCACAAGAAGCGCAAGTATTGTGTACCCGATTTTAGCTCCGTTATTGCCCAGAATGGCAGCTTTCTTGGAGTATGAGTAGATCACACCCATGAATACTCCACAAAACGCATGCAGAGGTATGGCTGTGAACGCTCTTACGATCGCAGTCTGGAAGCCGTACATTGCTACATAGTTGATGTTCTCATAAACGGCAAACCCGACCGCGGCCGATACTCCGTAAACGATGCCGTCAAACCTGTAGTTGAATCCCGCATATTTCCATGAACCGAGTTTCATCGCCAGGAACTTCACGATCTCTTCAACAAATGCTGCCATGCAGAACGATGTAGTCACCGCGTACTCCAGCGATCCCTGAGGATACTGCGGGAGAAACTGGCTCTCAAACATCTCAAGATAAGCAGCGGCAAAGCAGGAGAGCACACCGAAGAGAATGATCTTTATGATCAGACCAAGCGGCTCTTTCTCGACCTTGTCCTTTCTATAAACATAAATGATTATCAGCAGGCCCGGTATTATCGCCAGAGCCATAAGATTACTGTCCATTTGCGTATGCCTCCCCTTTTCCTCTTGTTATTCCGGCTTTTCTGACATGTTTCAGAGTTTGTTTCTGTTGTTCTTATATAG
>CACYHM010000464.1:1305-2041 GCA_902774195.1 uncultured Eubacteriales bacterium | reverse complement strand
CATGTCTTCTCTGACAGCAGCACCGAAGATGATGATCGCGTCTTTGTCCGCAACGCTCTGTATCTGATTCGAAGCTTCGTTGATGTCCATCATGCCGATATCGTATCCGCCTGTGATATTCAGGAGGATAGCCTTGGCTCCTGCGACCGTCGTCTCGAGCAGCGGGCTCTCGACAGCAGAGCTGACAGCGTCGTTGACCTTGTCTTCGCCCTTTCCGTATCCGATGCCCATGTGAGCTACGCCTCTGTCTCTCATGACTGTCTCGACGTCCGCGAAGTCGAGGTTGATCATGCCGTCTTCGGCGATGAGGTCTGTGATGCCCTGGACGCCCTTTCTGAGGACTTCGTCAGCCATCTTGAACGCATCTATGAAAGTCGTATTAGAATCCGATATCTGCAGCAATTTGTCGTTTGGTACTATCACGATGGAATCGACGAACTTTTTCAGGTACTTGATGCCGAGTTCCGCATGTTCAGCGCGCTTTCTTCCTTCGAACGAGAAAGGCTTCGTTACTACGCCTACTGTGAGTATGCCTCTTTCCTTTGCGGCTTTGGCTATGATAGGTGCGGCTCCCGTACCTGTTCCGCCGCCCATTCCGGCAGTCACGAATACCATCTCAGCGCCCTGGATGTGCTTCGCTATCTCTTCCATGCTCTCTTCAGCGGACTTCTGACCGATCTCAGGATTTCCGCCTGCTCCCAGACCCTTAGTCAGCTTCTCTCCGATCTGGAGCTTG
>CACYHM010000464.1:0-1249 GCA_902774195.1 uncultured Eubacteriales bacterium | reverse complement strand
TGTGTTGACCGCTACGAAAGTGACGCCTTTCGGGTTCTCATCGATCATCCTGTTGACGGCATTGCATCCGCCGTCGCCGACACCGATAACTATTATATTTGCATTCTGCTCTTCCAATTTTTCAAACTGCAACATTGATCCAATTCCTCCGACTGTGATTTTATTTCATACCATGCACCATTATAGCATAAATAAAATAAAAAGACACCCACTATTTGGGTGCCTTTTTGTGTAGTTTTCCCCATATTTCAAGCGATTTTGATGATGGTCTTCACACAGTTTTCACACGCCTAGATCATGCCCTTGGATTCGAGGAAATCTTTGGCGACATCTTCAGGCTCTTCGCCTTTTTCGTCTACCCTGTAGTTGAGTTCCATCATGATCTCGTCGTCGAGTACGCTCGACAGTTTGTTGCATACGTCCTCGAGTTCCGGATACTTTTTCAGTATCGCTTCTCTGAATACCGGTACTCCGTAGTACGGCGCAAAGAAGTTCAGGTCGTCTTCAAGGACTACGAGGTCGAACTTCTTGAGGAGGCCGTCCGTTCCGAACGCGTCGATGATATCGACTTCGCCGTTCTCAAGAGCCGTGTATCTCGGAGTTCCGTCAAGACCCTTGCTGTCCTTGAACTTGATGCCGTAGTTGTCCGTCAGACCGCCCATGCAGTCCTGACGGTTCAGGAACTGCAGAGTCGTACCGGATACCAGCTGGTTTCCGACGCGCTTGAGATCCGAAAGCTTCGTGAGCTTGTACTTGTCGGATATCTCCTTCGTCGTAGCGAGAGTGTATGTGTTGTTGAATCCCGTCTGGTTCAGGAGTATGAATTTGTTCTGCTTGTACATCTCGTCCTTGCATACCTCATATACCTCCTGCATATCCGGGTTCGGATCGTTCTGCAGGACTTCGACGTAGATCGTTCCCGTATAGTCGACGAACATATCTATCTCATCTTTCTTGAGAGCGCCGCGGCATACCTGCGAACCGCCCAGGTTCGTCTCCGCCGTTACGTCTATGTCCGTCTCGTGCTCGATGTAGTCTTTATACAGATATACCAGAGTGAACTGCTCTGTAAAGTCCATTCCGCCTATCGTGATATGCTTGTCATCATGTCCGCCCATGCTTCCGATGACGGAGTTTCCGATGAGGACCACGAGGATGACCGCAGCGACTGCGAGAGCAGCCTTCTGACGCCTTCTTCCCCTCTTCGCCTTTTCCTTGGCCGACTGATATACCGGCTGGAGGCTGATCG
>CACYHM010000463.1 GCA_902774195.1 uncultured Eubacteriales bacterium | reverse complement strand
GTACCAGAGGCTCTTTTCCCGTGTTTGGGACGGAAGTTTTATGCCTTGCATGCGTGCCGACTTCCGTCCCGAAAGGTCTTTTTCCGTGTTTGGGACGGAAGTTTTATGCCTTGCATGCGTCCCGACTTCCGTCCCGAAAGGTCTTTTTCCGCGTTTAGGACGGAAGTTTTATGATCCGCGCATGTTCTGTAAATATCTGGCGGTCTTGGACGCGGGTTCAAATCCTCACATCCCTATACGAGCTCGATCTTCATGTATTTTTTCTTGCCCTTCTGGAGTACGAGTTCCCCGTTCTCGAAGCAGTCCAGAGTAACAGCGAACCTTTTGTCCGTGACCTGCTCGCCGTTGATCCTGGCTCCGCCGCCCTGGATCGTCCTGTAAGCCTCGGATGTCGACGGCTCGAGTCCGCACTCCTTGAGGAGGGCTGCAAGGCCGAAGCCTTCGCCTTCGAATCTGGACTTTTCAATCTGCTTCGACGGCATGTCAGCGGATACTCCGCCGCCCGCGAATACCTCGCGGCTGGCCTCCAGAGCCTTCTTTGCCTTTTCTTCGCCGTGGACGAGCTTAGTTACCTCGTACGCGAGGACTTCCTTGGGTCAGCATGCGCAGGCACTTGTTGACGTCGGCGTCCGCGACGTTCCTCCAGTACTGGAAGAAATCGTATACCGGGCATTTCCTCTCGTCGAGCCAGAGAGCCCCCTTGGCTGTCTTTCCCATCTTCTTGCCTTCGCTCGTCGTCAGCAGTCCCACAGTGAGACCGAAGACTTCCTTGCCGCAGGTCTTCCTTGTGAGGTCGACGCCCGCGATGATGTTGGACCACTGGTCGTTGCCGCCGAACTGAGCCTTGAGGTCGAAGTCCCTTGCCATGACCATGAAGTCATATGCCTGGAGCAGCATGTACGAGAATTCGAAGAACGAAAGGCCTTCGTCTCTTTCCATCCTCGTCTTGAATGCGTCCGCTCTGAGCATGGTATTGACGTTGAAGTGTCTGCCGATCTCTCTCGCGAACTCGGTGAACTTCGCAGGTCTGATCCACTCGGCGTTGTTGACCGACACGGCATATCCCGGCTTAGGCTCTCTGTTCTGATGGCCCGGGCTGTATACTCCGTTGTTGCCCTCGTACTTCCATTCATCATCGAAGTCGATGAACTTGTCGAAGAGTTTCTTGAACTGCCTGCAGTTCTCGTCTATCGTATCTATAGTCATTACCTGGCGCATGTCGGATCTGCCGGACGGGTCGCCGATCTCGCCGGTGCCGCATCGTATCTATAGTCATTACCTGGCGCATGTCGGATCTGCCGGACGGATCGCCGATCTCGCCGGTGCCGCCGCCGAGCAGGAACACAGGCGTGTGTCCGTACTTCTGCATATACATCATGGTGATGACCGGGATAAAGTGTCCCACATGCAGGCAGTCAGCCGTCGGGTCAAATCCGATATAGAATTTGATCTTCTCCTTTCCGAGCAGCTCTCTCAGAGCCTCCGGATTGGTCGACTGTTCTATCAGTCCTCTTTCGACCAGTACGTCGTACACATTTGTGTGCTCACTGACATTGTCAGGAATCAGGTTTTTCATTTTCGTTCTCTCCTTGTCCTATGATTTACCGCTTCTCTGCGGTCATTACCGTTATGTCTTCTAGAAATCGAGGTCTTCGATCTCTTTTATGCGGCGTTCGTGCTTGCCTCCCGCAAACTCGGTGCTGAGCCACTCATCGACCATGGCGAGCGCCGTGTGAAGGTCGACTACCCTTGCTCCGAAGCAGAGCACGTTCGCGTCGTTATGGTTCTTTGTCCAGTGCGCAGTCTCTACGGAGTGCACTACTCCCGCCCTGATGCCCGGCACCTTGTTTGCAGCTATGCTGATGCCGATGCCTGTGCCGCAGATGGCGATGCCTTTGTCAGCCTCGCCGGACGCGACGGCTTTACCGACCGCGTGGCCGTACTTCGGATAGTCCACCGACTCGTTCGAGTAGCAGCCGACATCCATCACTTCATATCCGTCGGCCTCGAGCTTGGCCTTGACGGCTTCTTTCATTTCATACGCTGCGTGGTCGCAGCCGATCACGATCTTCATAAGATACTACCTCCGATCAATTCTTAGCCGAGGAAAACCTGACGAAGTAATGCGCAGATCTTCGAGGCTTACTTCGTTCCGAAGATACGGTCACCCGCATCCCCCAGTCCCGGTACTATGTACGCGTTCTCGTTGAGGCCTTTGTCCTTGGCCGCGATATAGATGTCTACATCCGGATGCGCGGAAGTAAGGGCTTCGATGCCTTCAGGAGCCGCGATCAGGAACATCAGGCTGATCTCTTTGGCGCCTCTTTTCTTTACGGAGTCTACGGTCGCGACGGCGCTTCCGCCTGTAGCGAGCATCGGGTCTACGATTATTACTTTTCTCTTGTCTATATCTTCAGGGAGCTTGCAGTAATACTCTACCGGCTCATGTGTCTTCGGATCTCTGTAGAGTCCGATGTGACCGACCTTTGCGCTCGGGATCATCTCGAGCATGCCGTCCACGAAGCCGAGCCCCG
>CACYHM010000462.1 GCA_902774195.1 uncultured Eubacteriales bacterium | reverse complement strand
TTCGGACGTCTTTGCGGGGGTCATGCTCATCACCGGACGCACATTTGAGGTAGGCGATCATATCGAGGTCAAGGATGCCGGAGCCGGGACCGTCACGATGATCGGACTGAGGAGGACAGAACTCATCGGAGACAACGGCAAGACCTTCTCGATCAGAAACAGCCAGATAGGCAGGGTCATCAATCATTCCCGCGACGGAAGGCCGGCCCCGAACACAGATAAGAGCGATGAGAGCAAAACAAAAGCCGAAAGGGGAAAGACAAATGACTGAAAAAGAGATATTTGAAAATAAGAAGAAGGATTATGCCGAGCTCGTGATAAGATCCGGCGTCAATCTGCAGAAGGGCCAGAGGCTTTCGATCAGCTGCCCGGTGGAGTGCGCGGATTTCGGAAAACTCTGCGCGGCTGCCGCATACGAAGCAGGATGCAGCGAGGTCCTGATGCGCTGGCTCGACGACGACCTGAAGCGCATGAAGTTCCTGAACGCTGCTGATGAGGTCTTCGACAGAGTGGATCCGTGGAATGCGGAGTATTTCAACAGCCTGTCGGAAGAGGGCGCGGCTTTTCTTACCATCCATTCAGAGAACCCGGGCAGCCTCAGCGGTGTCGATCCTGACCGCATAAAAAGATCAAAGATCAGTTCGGGAAAGGCTCTCAAAGAATACCGGAAAAGAATAACGAACAGCGAATGCCAGTGGTGCGTCTGCTCTGTGCCGTCAAAAGCGTGGGCAAAGGCGGTATTCCCGGATCTTGACGAGGAAGAAGCAGAAGCAAGGCTCTGGAAAGAGATACTTGCCGCTTGCAGAGCCGTGACCGTGGATCTTCCGGAAGGACATTACTGGGGCGGCGGAGCAGAAGAGGCTGCGAACGGTGTCAGCTTCTCGCCGAACATACCGACCGAAGAGGTGTTCACACTGCCGGTAAAAAACAGCGTGAACGGCACTCTGGCTGCAACGAAGCCTCTCTCTCTCAACGGTACTGTCATAGAAGGGTTCAGCTTCACGGTAAAGGACGGTAAGATAACAGAAGTCCATGCCGAAAAGGGAGAGGATATACTCAGGGACGCGATCAGCGTGGACGAAGGGGCTTCGTACTTCGGCGAGGTCGCTCTTGTGCCTTATGACTCGCCTTTATCCCGCTCGGGAGTGCTCTTCCTGAATACGCTTTTTGATGAGAACGCTTCGTGTCACTTCGCCTTCGGCGACGCGTATCCGAACATAAGGGGAGCGGAGGACATGAGCGAAGAAGAACTGAAGGAAAGAGGCGTGAATTCTTCGATGACGCATGTGGATTTCATGATAGGCTCTTCCGATCTTGAGATCACGGGCATCACGCATGACGGGGAAGAGATAGCGGTCTTCAGAAACGGCAATTTTGTTTTCTGACGCTTATCAATGGTAAGTTCACATAATGGGACATGAGAACAGGGACAACAGAAAAATCAGCATCGTCGTCCAGGTAGCATTGATGCTTGCGCTGTGCGTGATAATGACAGGCATACTGACTTATTACTCACAGTTCGACAACTCGGCAAAGCTCGTTACCGGGATGACCGAAGATAAAGCAGGGATGACCTCCAGGGAAGTCAAAATGGCGGTCAGACAGTATCCGTCTTACCCCTGGCTTCTCAATTACTGGGTTGAGCATGCTTCCGAAATGAACATAGACTATGACGAGGATTATGTGCGCGGGAGCTGGACCCAGCATAAGGTCAAAGTGCTTATGTCCCATCAGCCCGGACTCGAACTGCAGTACGCGGGCGTTGAAGAGATAGAAGCGCTGCCTCCGGAAGACCAGAAGCTCTATGCAGAGATCATATATTCCTGGCTTATCACGCGTCTGAATCAGATAAAACAGGTGGATGAAGTGGATTATCTGTTCTGTGTCTGCACGAGGGAACCGTACAGGGAACAGTTCTTCGTCTTCAGCGCTGCTGATCCGGGAGATGTCAGAGGGACGGAATACGAACAGGTATATCCGATCGGGGTGACAGCGGAAGTCAGCGAGAGCCAGCAGACGGGCATGGAGGATGCCGTCAGATATTCTTCTCACATAGCCAACGCCGGAGATTATGTCGATTACTATTCATATCTTAC
>CACYHM010000461.1:1296-2167 GCA_902774195.1 uncultured Eubacteriales bacterium | reverse complement strand
ACGAAGGGCGTGGAAAGGGCGCCGATGAGAAGCCTTTTCTATGCTATGGGATATACGAAGGAAGAGCTTGAGAGGCCTCTTATCGGGGTCGTATCCGCGCACAGTGAGATCATCCCGGGCCATATGCACCTGGATAAGATCGCAGAGGCTGTCAAGGCCGGCGTAAGGATGGCAGGAGGAACTCCTATCATGGTCCCTGCGATCGGCGTATGCGACGGGATCGCCATGGGTCATGTAGGAATGAAGTATTCGCTGCCTTCACGTGAGCTTATCGCTGACAGTGTGGAGACGCTAGCCGAGGCACATCAGTTCGACGGACTCGTCCTGATACCTAACTGCGATAAGATCGTGCCTGGCATGCTCATGGGAGCCTGCAGGCTCGACATTCCGGCAGTAGTATGCTCAGGAGGGCCGATGATGTCAGGTCTCGTCGGCGGAGTCGAGACATCTCTCTCGAAGATGTTTGAAGCTGTCGGCGCGCGCAAAGCCGGCATCATTGATGATGAAGGACTGCTTGAATTCGAGCAGAACGTCTGCCCGGGATGCGGATCATGCTCAGGCATGTACACCGCGAACAGCATGAACTGCCTTTGCGAGGCTGTAGGAATAGCACTTCCTGGAAACGGAACTATCCCTGCAGTCCACAGCAGAAGGATCATGCTTGCCAAGCACGCGGGCATGGCTATAATGGACATGGTCGAGAAGAATATAACAGCTAGACAGATCGTAAATGAGAAGTCGCTCAGGAACGCCCTTGCATGCGACATGGCTCTCGGTTGCTCAACGAACACAGTTCTGCACCTCCTGGCTATCGCAAAGGAAGCCGGAGTGGATGTTACTCTTGATACGTTCAATGAACTGTCTGAGAAAA
>CACYHM010000461.1:0-1288 GCA_902774195.1 uncultured Eubacteriales bacterium | reverse complement strand
CTGTTCTAGCGGAACTTAACAAGATAGGTGTTATTGACACCTCCCTCATGACGGTAACAGGAAAGACAGTCGGAGAGAATATCAAGGATGCAAAACGCAGGACTGATGAAATAAGGCCTGTGGAAGATCCGTACAGCAAGACCGGCGGACTCGCGATCCTCTGGGGAAACATCGCAAAAGACGGCTGCGTAGTAAAGAGAAGTGCAGTAGCGCCTGAGATGCTTGTCCACACAGGACCGGCCAGAGTATACGACTCGGAAGATGACGCGATCAAAGACATCTACGCCGGAAAGATAGTTGACGGCGATGTGGTCGTGATAAGGTACGAAGGCCCTAAGGGCGGCCCTGGTATGAGGGAGATGCTGAACCCGACCAGCGCGCTTGCCGGCATGAAGCTCGACAAGACAGTAGCGCTCATCACAGACGGACGTTTCAGCGGAGCGTCCAGAGGAGCTTCTATCGGACATGTATGCCCGGAGGCAGCTATGGGCGGAGCCATAGGGCTTATCCAGGAAGGCGATATCATCGATATCAATATTCCGGAGCATACGATCAACGTCAAAGTCTCTGACGAGGAACTTGAAGAGCGCCGTAAGAATTACGTGCCGCGTGAGCCTAACGTGAAGTCAGGATGGCTGTATCGCTATTCGAAGATGGTAGCGCCGTCGGCTCAGGGCGCGATCATGCTGGATGACTAGCCTGATGTAAGCTGGAGGAATGGAATGGGTGTGAATTTAAAAGGACGTAGCTTCCTTACTTTGATGGACTTCACGCCGGAGGAGATCAGATATCTGATAGACTTGTCGCATGAGCTGAAGGCGAAGAAGAAACATGGTGTGATAGGACATCTTCTGGAAGGGAAGACGATCTGCCTGATGTTCGAGAAAACGTCTACCAGGACGAGATCTTCGTTCGAGGTCGCTATGAATGATGAGGGCGGAAACGCTGTATTCCTTGGCCCTAATGACTCACAGGTCGGTAAGAAAGAGTCGATAGAGGACTCTGCAAAAGTGCTCGGGAGGATCTTTGACGGCATCGAGTACAGGGGCTTTGATCAGAAGGTCGTGGAGGATCTCGCGAAGTACTCTGGAGTTCCGGTATGGAACGGACTCACTGACGTGGATCATCCGACACAGATCATCGCAGACATGATGACGATCGAGGAATATGTCGATAAGCCACTGGAAGACGTGAAAGTCGTTTTCTGCGGAGACGTGAGAAACAACATGGCTTACGCCTGGATGTACGGCTGCGCCAAGATGGGGATGCATTTCGTGGCATACGGACC
>CACYHM010000460.1 GCA_902774195.1 uncultured Eubacteriales bacterium | reverse complement strand
GTACGGCAAAGAGGATACGATGATCACGATCCAGCTCGACATGTTCCTCTCAGAGCGCTATGACATGTACTACATCGACAGGGACGGCCAGAAGAAGCGCCCGTATATCATCCACCGCACATCGATAGGATGCTACGAGCGCACTCTGGCATGGATGATAGAAAAGTATGCGGGCAATCTGCCTACATGGCTCTGCCCTGAGCAGGTCAGGATACTGCCTATCTCCGACAAGGTCGCTGATTACGCTGAAGAAGTACGCAAAGAGCTGCGCAGGAACGGCGTGGATGTCACTGTCGACGACAGCAGCGAGCGTATCGGATACAAGGTCCGCAAGGCTCAGATGGAGAAGGTGCCTTACATGCTGGTGCTCGGAGCCAAGGAGGCCGAGGACGGAAATGTCTCCGTCCGCTCGAGATATCTCGGCGACGAGGGCGTAAAGCCTCTGTCAGAGTTCGTATCCGCTCTCTGCGAGGAGATCCGCACCAAGGAGATCCGCAAGATAGAGAAAAAGGACGACGACAAAAAAGCATAATATATGCTATTATTAGCAGGTAAGACTGATAACGGAGAAAAGGTAGAAAAACTATGTCTGTAAAGTACAAAAGAGTACTGATAAAAGTCAGCGGTGAAGCGCTTGCGGGCGAGGACAGGTTCGGCGTCAACGGAGATCAGCTCGAAAAGGTCGCAAAGCAGATCAAAGAGATCCGCGACATCGGAGTAGAGGTCGGAGTCGTGGTCGGAGGAGGCAACTTCTTCAGGGGCCGCACCGGCGGCAACATAGACAAGCCGACGGCCGACTACATGGGCATGCTGGCTACGGTCATGAACGGACTCGCTCTTCAGGATGCGCTTCTGTCGGTCGGATGCGAAGCCAAGCTCATGACCTCGATCGAGATCAGGGACATGGCCGAAGGCTACGCCAGACGCAAGGCTCTCGACTATCTCGCTGAAGGCAAGGTGGTCGTGTTCGGAGGCGGCACGGGAAGTCCGTTCTTCACCACGGATACGACGGCGGCGCTGAGAGCTGCTGAGATCGGAGCGGACGTGCTGCTTCTGGCAAAGAGCGTCGATGCGGTATATTCGTCTGATCCTGACATCGACCCGGATGCGGAAAGATATACGGAGCTCTCGTACATGGATATCATCGACAGAGACCTCAGGGTCATGGACCTGACGGCTGCCACGCTGTGCAAGGACACGGGTACAACACTCATTCAATAGGAGGCAAACATGGCAAAGAAATCACTCGAGGAGAGAATAGAAGGTGCCAAGGGCTACCTTAAGGAGAATCTCAACACAGTAAGAGCGGGCAGAGCCAATCCGGCGCTTCTCGACAAGATCACGGTGGACTACTACGGTACGCCGACACCGCTGAAGGCTCTTGCCAACGTATCGGTACCGGATCCGAGAACTCTGATGATCTCGCCGTTCGACCCTAAGTCGGTCGGTGACATCGAAAGAGCCATTCTCGAAGCCAATGTCGGCATCACTCCTTCAAATGACGGCAAAGTGATAAGGCTTGCCATCCCGCAGCTGACCGAAGAAAGACGTAAGGAGCTCACCAAGGTCGTGAAGGGCTACGGCGAGGACGCGAAGGTGGCTGTCAGAAATCTGAGACGCGACATGAACGACGAACTCAAGAAGGCTCAGAAGGACGGCGAACTGACCGAGGACGATCTCAAGGACGAGCTCGAAGAGACTCAGAAGAAGATCGAAAAAGCGATCAAGGATATCGATGAGATCATCGCCGAGAAAGAAAAGGAACTCATGGAGGTATAGGCCCTCAATACAATACAGCAGGCTGAGCGTGGCAGTTTTGCCACGCTTACTGTTTGAACAGAGAGCTGTGAAGATATGGAAAAAAGACCTTTCCCCGCACATGTGGGAATAATAATGGACGGCAACGGCAGATGGGCCAAGGCTCATAATGTGCCGCGCGTTATGGGGCACAATGCCGGCATGCAGTCGATGAAAAAGATAGTCATCGCTTCTTCGAACCTGGGAGTGAAGTATCTTACGGTATACGCGTTCTCTACTGAGAACTGGAAGCGCAGCACCGAAGAGGTGAACGGCATTTTCAAGCTGATCGTCAAGTACGTCAATTCCGAACTCGAGGAGCTCGATGAGAACAACGTGCATATCAATATCTTCGGAGAATACGATATGCTGCCGAAGGCATCG
>CACYHM010000459.1 GCA_902774195.1 uncultured Eubacteriales bacterium | reverse complement strand
TGGGAACTCCGGTTGAGTAGTATTTTCTCTTGTCCTCATACATACGCTCATCCGCATCGGTCAGGGCTCTGCGCACCTCTCTGCAGTCAGATGTATATCCCCAGCCTATGGCAAAGCTGAGATCAGGATAGTGTGTCTGGGCAGTGCGAAGACCGCTGACTTTCCTTTCGAGCTCTTCGGCTGATACTCCTGTCAGTATCACTACGAATTCATCACCGCCCGCACGGAATATCTGCTCTGCGGCAAATAACTCCCTGAGAGCTGATGCTGCGCTGCGAAGAAGGACATCTCCGGCTTCGTGCCCCTTTGAATCGTTTATACGCTTGAGACCGTTCAGATCTGCGAATATGACGCCAGCAGGCTTCACGGATTTTTCCGGAAGCGCGCTCAGGGCATCAACATAGTTGTTCATCTCATTGCGGTTCATGATGCCGGTCAGCATGTCTTTTGAGCTGAGCTCTCTGAGCTTGTTTACCATCATATAGCTGGCTGTCTCAGAGCCCAGCACGAATGTGGTCAGTTCAAGTATCTCCTTGATCTGCGCGGAACGGTCCTCGTCGAAGTTGACGGCCCACATGTATCCGATCTCCTCATCCGGCCCTTTGAGAGGGAAGAGCGCGATGGTCTTTACTCCGGCGTCTTTCAGCGATCCATACCAGAGCGGATTCCTTTCTTTTACGACTTCCATGTCCGCGTCGTTTTTGGCGACCAGGCAGTTGCTTCCCGCTATGGTATCCTTCCAAGTGCTTGCGACAGGGTAAAAGTCTTTTCCGAGATAATCGTCGTCCGGCCTGAGATCTGAACCCTCGGCATAATCCTCGCCCAGGAGTTCGCAGCATTCATTCTCGCTGTCCACAAGCAGCATGCCGCAGTATTCCGCATCGCACAGTCTCCGGATATCGCCGACCGTATCTTTCAGGGCGCTCCTGAAGTCTTTCGCCTCTCGAAGCCTGATGGCTGTTTCAAGTACTGCGGCTGCGATATCTCCGGATATATTGGATATCCTCTCCGAGTTTGCTTCGAAATTGATCTCCATGATATATGCGCAGTAGTGGATGTTGCCGTCATCCGGTCCGAGAGGCATGAAAGTCATGTTGAACCATATGTCATACCTGTCCGGATGCGCATATGAATGAAGGCATTTCTTATTTACTGCCGCACGAAAGCAGAAATCCTCAAAGTTGAGGTCTCTGGTAAGATACTCCGTGTAAAGTGAGTTCGGTACGAACTTCTTAGTCAGCATCTCAAGATCCTGCATAGGATGTTCGATGGTGTCGATATATGATTTGTTGCCGGTAACGATGCGGCGATGCGGACATCGCCGCAGCTGCCGTCCGGCTTTTCTTCTACAGACACGATGCAGGCCATTGCTGCGATGCTGTCTGCTACATTCTGAAAATCCATTTCTGTTTCTATTCTCCTCCGGTCCTTTTTTCCGTTCGTTCATTATAACCGATTTGCACTCAGACGGCTATAGTGTCATCTCAGGCGGAAGATAAATGTTTCGGCATCATATGTGAAATATTTCAGGAAGTATATGGAGCGAACCGGTAAATATAGAATGAAATATGCTTCCCTGCTGTAATATAATCAACACATGAGTGAGAACTGATCCGTGCGATGTACACCTGTTCAATTGCAGCAGATCATTTGTGTTATACTTCAGGACATGGAGAAAAAACATTATGTGAATGTGCGATCAAGCATCTCACAAGAGCAGAAAAGGGGAGACTGATCCGGGATGAAAGAGAAAAAGAATATTAACTTCAGGCTGGGAACAGTAGAGGACAGCGGACTTGTGACTCAGCTGATCTACGAGCTGGCCGAGTATGAGAAACTGCTCGATCAGGTGACCGCCGATGAAGAGAAAATCCGCAGGTCGATGGTGAACAATGAGTTCGAGGTTCTCTTCGCCTGCCTTGATGACGGCACAATCGCGGGATACGCGATGTTCTTCCCGGACTATGCTTCGCTGGTCGGGAAGCAGGGCATGTATCTGGAGAACATCTACGTCAGGCCGGAGTACAGGGGCATGGGCATAGGCGAGATGATAATGAAAGAACTCATACGGATATCCAATGAACGCGGATATGCCAAGATGGAATGGCACTGCCTTGACTGGAATGA
>CACYHM010000458.1 GCA_902774195.1 uncultured Eubacteriales bacterium | reverse complement strand
GAAGTGTTCTTCATCGTCGGGGACTCGTCGGACTTCGTGGCTCTTCCCATCATAGGTCCGCCCATGATGATCTTGCGCGGCTCTGTCTTGTAGCCTCCGCAGAATTCCACGACGTCGGCGATCCTCGTGCCGATAGGAACGTAAACGTTCTTAGGCTCGGCGACCGCGTCTCCGTCGATCGTGACTCTTCTTCTTACGATCGGCATTCCGGTCTTGAAGTACTCAGCCATGACGCCGATAGTCGATACGTTGTCGAGAATGACTCCGAGCTGCGCCGGGAGGACTCCCGCGTTCATCACCTTGCCGACGGTCTCGTAAATGAGCACACGCTCAGCTCCCTTCGGGTAGCTGGACGGCAGCGGTACGATCTCGATGTCCTTGATCTCGTTCTGCTCGATCAGTCTCTTGAGGTTGGCGATAGCGTCAGGCTTGTTCGTCTCGATGCCGATATACCCCTTCTTGAGGTCCAGCCACTTCATGATCAGTTTCATGCCGTCGAGAACATCCTGACCGTTCTCTACCATCTCTCTGTTGTCCGTGGTGATAAACGGCTCGCACTCGGCCGCGTTGACCACCAGATACTCACACTCGTCGAGGTTCTTAGGATTCAGCTTGATGTGTGTCGGGAAGGAAGCTCCTCCGAGTCCTACCATACCGCTGTCTCTTGCAGCCTTGATGAAATCGTCAAAGCTGTTGATCTCAGGTATTTTGACTTCCTCGCTGATCTCCTGTTTCTTGTCAGTCTCGATCACTATGTGAGTTTCAAAGCCGCCCATTGAACCGCGGACCTGGTCGATCGACTTGACGGTTCCGCTGACGCTCGAAAAGATAGGTGCGCTGACAAAGGCATCGACATCTCCGATCCTCTGTCCTACCTTTACGTAATCCCCCTTCTCTACGAGAGGTTGACAAGGAGCGCCGATGTTCTGGGACATGCTTATGCTTACTTCATCCGGTACCGGCATCGTCACGGTCTCCGAAGCGGCCGTGTTCTTGTGATGAGGTACGTGGATGCTTGGCAAATGTTTCCTTTGGCTCATCCCTTTAGAAACTCCTTTCACATAATACCTTACTCTTGCAATAACTACGTTCTGCGGTTTCGCCGNAAAAATCAGTTTTGCCAAAAACATAACAGAGCAAAACTGTTCCTTTTGGGGTACAATCCGCTCTAAAAAAGTTGACCGTAACTGTCAACCAAAATACAATATAGGCATGAGAGAGAAGACTATAGCAGGCTTTCTTAAGGAATACGCAGAGAAGGACACTGTGTCCTTCCATATGCCCGGCCACAAGGGCCGCAGCGAGCTATTCGCCGCTGCCGGATACGGCGGGCTTGTAAAGGACGCTGCGGCCTGGGACATCACAGAAGTGCCGGGCGCGGACTCTTTGTTCTGCCCGCGCGGGGTTCTGCGTAATGTCATGGACAATTACGCAGAACTGTATGGCGCACGCCATACCGAGCTTCTTGTGAACGGCTCGAGCGCGGGCCTCATTGCCGCTGTCATCTCGAGCGTTCCCGTCGGGGGCAAGCTCATACTCGGCCGCAATTCGCACCACTCTGTATTCAGTGCTCTGAGGCTCGGCGGAATAAACCCGGTCTACCTCAGGCCTGAGACCGATCCGCAGTTCAATCTTGCGGCAGAGATCTCGCCGTACGAGCTCGAGGCGGCATGCGACGCGCATCCTGACGCGTCGGCTGTCCTCATCACGAGCCCGAACTACTGCGGCGTGATGAGCGACATCTCCGTGCTCGCCGACATCGCTCACGAGCACGGCATGCTGCTTATAGTCGACCAGGCTCACGGCGCCCACCTCAGGTTCTTTGACCTGTTTCTTTGACCTGTATGCCGGCCGCGCCCGCGAAGAGGGCGCGTACGTGCCTCATCCGAGGCACGCCGCCGAGTCCCTCGGCGCCGACATCGTCGTAAACAGCACGCACAAGACCCTGTTCAGTTTTACCGGCAGCGGCATACTCAATATCTGCGGCGAGTCCGTGGATATCGACAGCGTAAGCGAGACTCTGAGGATGATCCAGACGACGAGCCCGTCATATCTTCTTATGGCGAGTCTCGACATAAACGAAAAAATAATGCGGACGGAATGGCCCGCGATCATTGAATCATGGAAGGAAGACCTGAGCGGCTTCTACAAAGCGGCGTCGCGCATCAACGGCCTCACAATCGTCACCGGAGGCGGCGCCAGAGGCTCGGGATCTGCAGACGAAGAGGTCTTCGCCCTGTGGAGATACCGCGAAGGCCCTGACCCGACCAAGATCAACCTCAGCATGTCGGCTCTCGGTCTCTCCGGAGAGCGGCTCGACAAGGAGCTCAGATACCGCGGCATCATCTCCGAGATGGTCCACGGCGAATACGTCCTCCTGATGACAGGCGCCGGAAACAGACGAAGCGACTACGAAAAGCTCCTTGCTGCCCTCCGCGACATCGCCGGCAGCTACGGCATAGGCACTCCTGTCGAACGCATCCCGCGCTCATTCGAAGACATGGTGCTCGAGACCGCCGATCTTCCGATGGAGAGCGAACTGATTCCGCTCTATGAAGCAGACGGCCGCGTACTCTACGATCCGATAATCACCTATCCGCCGGGCTCGCCTATAGCCTGTCCGGGAGAGATCATGAACATGAAAGTGATCGGCCACATAACAGATATCCTTTCGGGCGGCGATGCCATCACCGGAGTCGATGACGAAGGCCGTATAAAAGTCGGTACAGGCTACTGACCGTCACATGCAGTCTGCCTCGGTCAGGATGCCTTCAGTCCCGGCCCTTCAGAGCAGATACCGTGCCCACCGGGCTTCAGTCCTGGCCCCTGTTGCGAACTTACAGTCTCCGGCCGCACGCGCACCGAGATGGTCTGCACATTTGAAAATAAAAGAACGGGTGTAACATCCGTACATTTTCCGCATCTCATACACCCAATCACCTTGTTTTTATAATATTACATATCAAAAAAGCAAAAATGGTGTAACATTCATCCGTTTTAGACGATTCATACACCACTTTTCCATAAAAACGGTGTATCAACTCTCAAATACTGCGAGGTATTACACCATTTTTCTTTTTTTGCCCTCCATTCCGGAGATAAAGTCCTCATATGGTGTACGAACATGAGAAACGCTCCCAATATTACACCATTTCGCCGGATCCTTGCCCGGCAGACCTATGCTACAGCGCGGCGATAACTTCCCTGCCGCCCATGTATGGTCTCAGGGC
>CACYHM010000457.1 GCA_902774195.1 uncultured Eubacteriales bacterium | reverse complement strand
TGAAGCAGCTGTGGATGGTCTCCGAAAAAGGCGGATTCGCTTTTGCCCCCGTCAACGATGCGAACTGGGTTTACGATCCGAAAAAGCCGGTCTATCCGGCGGAGGGCGAGCTGAAGGTACACTTCATCGACGTCGGACAGGGCGACTGCATTTACGTTGCAGCGAGCGGCGGCAATATGCTCATCGACTGCGGCGAGAAGTCCGAGACGCCGAAGGTCATATACTACCTGAAAAATATGGGCGTGAAGCGGCTCGATCACGTCATCGCAACTCACCCTCATTCCGACCATATAGGCGGAATGGATATGATAATAAGCTCGTTCGATATAGGCGAGTTCATCATTCCTCATCTCGATGACGAGGATATACCGACCGCCTCGTATTTCGTACACTTCCTCGATGCTGCCGAAAAGTACGGCGTTAAGCTGACCGAGGCTGCTGCCGGGAGCGAATTTGCCGTCGGTGATGCACATTGTGAGATAGTTGCGCCGAACAGCAGAAAATACAAGGAGCCGAACAATTACTCTGTCGCGGTGATGCTTAGGCACAGAAGTGAGAGCTTCATCTTCACCGGCGATGCAGAGGGCGTTTCCGAGCGCGAGATGATAGCTTCGGGACGTATCGGGAAGGCGAGCGTCCTCAAGGCAGGGCATCACGGAAGCGACACCTCCACGAGCGAGGACTTCCTCAGAGCGGTATGCCCTGATGCGGCAGTTATATCGTGCGGAGCAGGAAATCCCTACGGTCACCCGAATGACATCACGATAGAGCGGCTTTCGCAATACACTGACAATATCTTCCGCACCGACCTGTGCGGTACTATAGTTATCACGTCGGACGGCAGCGGTCTGAGCGTCACGACGGAAAGGAGAAGCAGATGATTATCGACAGATTTGAGGGCGATTACGCCGTTATGGAAACTGAAGAGGGAATGCTGAATATCCACCGAGCACATCTTCCGAGCTCTGCGCGCGAGGGCGATGTCGTGAACTACAGCAACGGCGGTTATTCCGTCGACCGTGAAGCGACCGAGGACCTGCGCAGCGCTGTCCGCGACAAGCTGCACAAGCTGCTGACGGGCGAGGATGACTGATACTATTATAATAGGCGGCGGCGCTGCAGGCTGTTTTGCAGCTGTTCATGCAGCAGTACGGAGACAGGCTCAGGAGTTCAGGGAAGCAGATCTTCATCCTGGAAACGGTCCGCCTGGAGATAATCAGGCATCTGGGCGGCACGGATACGGATAAGTCGGAGAAGGCCATGGCCTGTATGGCCGTCCTTAACGAGTATTCGGACCTGTTTGTTTACGAGGGAGGTGCCCTTCCGGAAGAGCTTGTTGACGACGCGTTCGCCGATCCGGAGATACTTGCCGCAATGACCATGATCGCGAGCGACCGCGGGCTTTCGATGGACGCGGTGAACCTTAACAGACAGTATTCCTGCCATGGGGAGCCGGTATCCGTTAAGAAGATCGCAAAAAGCGGGAAGCTCAAATCGTTCAACGAGAAGCGATACCTCGCCTCTGCGGATCGGAAGTCAGGAAAACATGTCCATGATACGGCCCGTGCAGCCGAAAAACTCCAAGCTGCTTCCCCGAAATCTGCCGGGATCCTAGAATTCCAGTCCCCTGTGCCGGAAGATATCTCTGCCGCTGTCATGGACCATATGCCGGAGCCGGCAGCGGGTACCGCTTCCGCCACGTCCGGTATTCCCAGAACAGCAGAGCCTCCTGTCGTCACGGCACCTGCCACGGCGGACAGAACGGAAAGCCCGTCTCGTAGTACAGGTATGAGCGATCTGCTGTGGCTTTTTGGAGCCGCCGCCGCAGGGTTCTTCGGTGTGTTCATCGGGGCGGCAGCCATATCGCTGCCGCAGACATGAAGCACGAAGCCGTTACAGTAACACAGAATCGACAAACAAAAGATCAATAAGGAGAAAATATGAGTATTAGATTGATTTCTGATTTTTTTGCCGGATTTGGGAAATACGGAACAACTTTTGCCAGGTTCCTTGGATACGGAGCCATTCTCGCCGGAGGCGTCGCTGCCAAAATAGGTATCGTTGATCCAGTCGTGAGTGACATAAGGGCTGCGTGCGTTGAGCGTGGCTGTCCTGTGGAGGAGATCGAACAGACCGAGCTGAAAGCAAACAATATGGTGAAGAGTGGAGCGGAATTTCTGATAAAAAGGTTTTTCGGAGACAAGCTTCCAGAGGCTGACGATGGCGGTGTTTTCGACACATCCTGTCAGGAAGGGCAACCATAGGCGCAATAGGTCAAGAACCCCCGGCAGGATACTAATTCCCGCAGGGGCAATCCATTCACTGTCCCGTCTGAGGAGAGG
>CACYHM010000456.1 GCA_902774195.1 uncultured Eubacteriales bacterium | reverse complement strand
CATCATCTGGTTGACCTCAGTGCTTCTGATGAGTATGCCGCGGGCCGTGTGGATACGGTCCATATCTACGACGCCTACGTACTTCGACCAGGATTCCACGGGGTGGATGGCCGGGTACTTACGCGCGTCGGAACGCTCTCTCGCAAGTCCATGGAACGCGCCTACCACCTTCAGCGTGGCCTGTGTCACAGGCTCCTCAAAGTTACCGCCGGCCGGGGATACCGTACCGCCGATGGTGATCGAGGCGATCTCGCCGCTGTTGAGTCGGACCTTGCCGGCTCTCTCGTAGAAGGTCGCGATAGTCGATTCGAGGTAGGCCGGGAAGGCTTCCTCGCCCGGGATCTCCTCAAGACGTCCGGACATCTCACGCATCGCCTGAGCCCAGCGGCTCGTCGAGTCAGCGAGAAGCAGAACGTCGAGTCCCATCTGTCTGTAGTATTCGGCCAGTGTCACTGCCGTATAGCAGGACGCCTCTCTGGCGGCTACCGGCATGGACGAAGTGTTGCAGATGATGATGGTTCTTTCCATGAGCGAACGGCCTGTCTTAGGGTCGGTCAGTTCAGGGAATTCCTTAAGTACTTCTACTACCTCGCCGGCACGCTCTCCGCACGCCGCTACGATAACGATGTCGACGTCGGAGTTCTTGGCCTGCATGTGCTGCAGTACCGTCTTTCCGGCTCCGAACGGTCCCGGGGTGCAGAATGTGCCGCCCTTGGCTACCGGCAGGAAAGAGTCGATGCAGCGGATCTTCGTTACCAGAGGTTCATTCGGACGAAGCCTCTCCGCGTAGCAGTTGACCGCCTGCTTTACCGGCTGGGTGAAGATCATGGAAAGATCCCTTTTCTCTCCCTTGCCGTTGACTATCGTGCATACCGTATCGTGCACGTTGTATGTTCCCGCGGATTTGATCGAATCCACGGTCCAGTCGGTTCCTTTGAGTGTGAACGGGACCATGATGTGGTGGGTGAACAGACCCTCAGGCACTGTGCCGACGGTGCTGCCCGCCTGTACGCGGTCGCCGATCTTTACTTTCGGCGTGAATTCCCAGTCGCGGTCAGGGATCGCGTCGAGGTACACGCCTCTTTCCAGGAAAAACCCGCACTGCTCTGCAAGCTCAGGCAGCGGGTTCTGCAGACCGTCAAATACCTGGGTCAGCAGTCCCGGACCCAGATCTACGGACATGAGCTCGCCGGTGAACTCTACAGGGTCGCCGACCTTGATGCCGTCTGTCATCTCGTAGATCTGCATGCTTACCTCCCCGTTGTTGATACGTATTTCATTCTTTCGAACGGAGCCATCGAAATCAACTTTGATCAGGTTTCCGTTGACTCCGGCTACATATCCTGTTTCTGTCTTCATATAACACTCCTGTTATAAACTGTACACTTGCTGCTGTAGTCCCTCGAACAGGGAGTTGAATTCCGCCTTGCCCTTAGTCTGCTCGAAACAGTTAAGACGTTCCAGCAGTTTCAGTTTGATAGCATATCCGAAAAGCACATAGTCATCGAACATGTGCAGTCCGACAAGTGAATCGAGATTCTCGAACTCGTATTCCAGCAACAGCTTCTCGGCTTCGAGCGGATTCTTCGCCGACAGGGCGGATGCAACGACCTGAGCGATGATACCGTCCTTGTCGTATGCCGATGAATAGCTCTTTCCGAGATTCATGCTCCTCTGGTAATTGAGTTCCTTCATGAGCATCCCGTAGAACTGCGCCCATTCGCTTACCAGCGGTCCCTCTGCCGATGACAGCTCGAGATCCTTAAGAAGCTCGTAAGTCGATTCGCTTACGTTCCCCTGGCAGCAGTTCAGAAATTCACTGTATGTCAGCGGCATTTCACCGTCCGCTCTCAGTTCAGGCAGGCTTGGAATCAGATAATAATACGAAGCCATGCTGCGCCTCCTTCTTTACTGGAAANAAATAACCGGATCCGTCCTTGGATGCAAGGCGGAAACCCTGCTGCACGTTTCTGGACGGTCTGATCTCCAGTCCGCCCTTGATCTCCTTGGCAAGTTCGCTCTTCAGAGCGTCGCTCACCTCGGCTACCTCCGCAGTATAATTTGAGATATCCTCACCGGCAACAGCCGCGCGGATCAGTTTGCCGAGAGCCTCTCCGGAAAGCTCCTTGCTGATTCCGGCCGAGAGAATCTTTTCGAATTCTCCCTGGATCTCCGACTTGAACGCAAGCACGGCATCTCTCTTGGCCTGATCAGCGCTCACCTCGGCGCTCTCTCTGAGGATATTGATTTCCTTCTCAGCCGTATCCTTGTACTGCTGAGCCTCAGATTTTGCGCTGCCGATGATCGAGTCAGCTTTCTTTTTGGCTTCTGCAATGATAGCTTCCGCTTCGGCGTTTGCCGCCTCTACCCCTTCTTTGCGGATAGAGGTAACAAGGTCTTGAATCTGTAGTTCCATAGGCACCTCCTGTTCCTGGATCAACACCTTCATTTACCGAAAACTTTCAGCGATTCCTTCGCTTTTTTAGCGAGGACAATTTGTCATTCGCCCCTAAAAAATATGCAAAGTCCTACACATACTCATTATAGTATCTGGAGGCGTGTTCTTCAAACAAAACATAGGTCTTTTTTATTGATAATCTTTTAACGCAGTATTTCCAAGGCTTGCAAATTGTACTTTTTTAAGTATCCGGACAAAAAAACAATCCGAAACAGCATCCGGACCTTTCTTCTCCGCAGATCGGCGGCATTCCCGTCATACAAAACATGAG
>CACYHM010000455.1 GCA_902774195.1 uncultured Eubacteriales bacterium | reverse complement strand
CTTCCCGGCTTTGACTCAGCGAACTTCACTGCAGCCTCTACCTTAGGAAGCATCGAACCAGGCGCGAACTGTCCTTCAGCGATGTACTTTTTAGCCTCTTCTACGGTGATATCACCGAGCTTCTTTTCATCCGGCTTCTTGTAGTTTATCATTGCGTTCTCAACAGCAGTGAGAACGATCAGGAAGTCAGCGTCAAGCTCTTCTGCGAGAAGCTCCGATGCGCGGTCCTTGTCAATGACGGCAGGCGAACCCTTGAGGTGATTGTTCTCTGCCTTAGTAACAGGGATCCCGCCGCCGCCAACAGCTATCACGATATGTCCCGCGTCAGCCAGTGTTCTGATCGTATCTATCTCAATGATAGCTTTTGGTTCCGGACTGGCTACAACTCTCCTGTAGCCCCTTCCGGCATCTTCGATGAAGACGTGGTTTCTCAGTGCCTTCTTCGCCTCAGCTTCCTCTTTTGTAAGGAACGGCCCGATAGGCTTTGTAGGATTCTGGAATGCAGGGTCGTCAGGATCTACCAGCACCTGCGTGAGGACGCTTGTAACATCCTTTTTGATGCCCCTGTCAAGGAGTTCCTCCCTGAGTTTGTTCTGGATATCATATCCGATATAGCCCTGGCTCATGGCTGTGCAGACGGACAGAGGAAAATGCGGGTGCTTTTCAGGATACTCCCTTGAAAGAAGTGTCATCGCATCCTGAATTACTCCGACCTGCGGTCCGTTTCCATGGGTAACTACTACTTCATACCCTTCCTCAATGAGATCCGCAATAGGCTTTACTGCATCAGTTACGGATTTCATCTGCTCTACCAGATTGCTGCCCAGGGCGTTGCCGCCGAGCGCGACTACGATTTTCTTCTTTTTCATTTGAGTAGCACCTTCTTTTCAGAATGATTTTCTTGGATTTGCTTCCTCATCGAGCTTCTTCAGTGCAGCAACAGGGTCCTTGACCTTAGCAAGGAAGATCATGGCTGCAATGATGTAAGGCTTGTTGGATGCCTCCTTGTACAGCGAGTCACGTGCGTGGTCAAATACCTTTGCAGTAACTTCACCGTGCTCACAGGAGATGCCCTGGATGTCAGCAGGAAGCGGATGCATATACAGAGTATCAAGACCGTTCTTTGTCAGTTTCATCATTTCGTCATCAACGAGCCAGTCCTGATGTGTCGCGTTCTGAGCGAGCAGTTCCTTCTCGAGTTTATCGATACCGTCAAAGTCGCCCTTGCCATAAAGGTCTGTACGCACTTCCATTGCAGCGAAAGGAGCCCAGCTCTTAGGATATACGACATCTGCATCCTTGAAGGCTTCCTTCATATCGTTTTCTTCTTTGCGACCTCGACTACATCGCTCATTACCTCATATCCTTCCGGATGAGCGAGCACTACGTCCATTCCGAAACGTGTCAGAAGGCCGATGATGCCCTGAGGTACCGACAGCGGCTTGCCGTATGACGGTGAATAAGACCAGCTCATGGCGATCTTCTTGCCCTTGAGGTTCTCTACGCCGCCCATCTCATGGATGATGTGCAGGCAGTCGGCCATCGACTGTGTCGGGTGGTCGATGTCGCACTGCAGGTTCACGAGAGTCGGCTTCTGCTCGAGTTCGCCATCCTCGTGTGCCTGTGTGACCGAGTCCATGAACTCGTGCATGTAAGCGTTGCCTTTGCCAATGTACATGTCATCACGGATTCCGATGACATCTGCCATGAATGAGATCATGGTAGCTGTCTCGCGGACAGTCTCTCCGTGAGCGATCTGCGACTTCTTTTCATCGAGATCAGCTACCTCAAGACCGAGGAGGTTGCATGCGCTTGCGAATGAGAAACGTGTCCTTGTGGAATTGTCACGGAAGATCGAGATTCCGAGTCCCGAATCGAAGATCTTTGTGGATTTGTTACGCTCTCTGAGATCTCTCAGAGCGTCTGCAACAGCGAATACCGCCTCGATCTCGTCGTCTGTCTTCTCCCATGTCAGAAAGAAATCGTTCTCATACATGTCTGCGATGTTCAGCTTCGCGAGCTTTTCTGCCAGTTCTTTTGTCTTTGACATTGTTTCTCTCCTTATAAATCTCTGCTGTATCTTCCTTAAAATTTTTTTGCTTTCCTTAATATATTTTATTATATACCTGATGTCAGGTATTACAATAGCTTTGGGAATAAAAACTAAAATTGTTTTAGTTTGCTGCCTGCGGTTTATTTTGCGAGAATGCTCTCACCGCGCTTAAGATACTTCCCGTCTCCCCGTTTTCCAAGGAACTCCCCGTCACTTACGATCTCCTCGCCTCTGAGGAATACCTTTTCGATCCGTCCTTCAAGCTCCATCCCGTC
>CACYHM010000454.1 GCA_902774195.1 uncultured Eubacteriales bacterium | reverse complement strand
AGCCATTGGTCTGTACCTCCGCATAATTATGCATTTATATTTCTTGAAAAATGGTTTTTCCGGTACCTTGTCCCAGTCTTTATAGTATACTTCAACGTCATGCTTTAATCAATCAGAGTGAGTCAAAAGAGGAGCTTCTTTTTGACTCATTTTTTGCATGGCCAATAGGCTCCGGTGCTGTTGAAAGCCCCCTTCCTTTGATGTAGAATGTACTCGTCGAACGTTGCGTCACAGTATGCGGCGTGATAGAACAGATAATTATTTTTCTTATCTTTTTACTTTATACGGAGGACGAAATGGATAAGTATTTCATCGGTACACTCAACAACATCTCCCAGAAGGGACTCTGCAGACTCACTGACAAGTACGAGCTCACAGAGGACGTCGATAAGGCCAACGGCATCATCGTAAGATCTTTCAAGATGCACGACATGGACTTCTCGGACAACCTTCTGGCTATCGGAAGAGCCGGCGCGGGCGTCAACAACATTCCGCTCGACAAGTGCTCTGAGAAGGGAATCGTAGTATTCAACGCTCCAGGCGCTAACTCCAACGCAGTCAAGGAGCTCGCTGTTGCAGGCATGATCATGGGTGCCCGCAACATGTATGAAGGCATCGCATGGGGACAGACCCTCAGCGGCGATGTGGCTGCAGACGTCGAAAAAGGCAAGAAGCAGTTCGCAGGCACAGAGATCGCAGGCAAGACTCTCGGAGTCATCGGTCTCGGCGCTATCGGAGCAAAGATCGCGAACGCTGCTGAAGCTCTCGGAATGAACGTTGTCGGATACGAAGCATTCAGCCCGCATCCATGCCTGACAGCAAACGTCGATCTCAAGGACAGCGTCGAAGAGATGGTACCTGAATGCGACTTCATCACTATCCACGTTCCTTCCCTGCCTACGACAAAGGGCATGGTCAACAAGGACCTCATCGCCAAGATGAAGGACGGCGTGATCTTCATGAACTACGCAAGACCTGACCTCATCGTCGTGGAAGACGTCATCGCGGCTCTCGAGTCCGGCAAGATGAGAAAGTACATGACAGACCTTCTCGAGCCTGAGTACATCGGCAAGAAGGGCATCGTTGCCACACCGCATCTGGGAGCTTCCACAGCTGAGGCTGAAGAGAACTGCGCCATCATGGCTACAGATCAGCTGATGGACTACCTCGACTTCGGAAACATCGTGAACTCCGTCAACTTCCCGAGAGTCACTCTCGAGAACCTCGGAGACGAAAGACACTGCTTCCTCGTGAAGTGCGAGAAGACAGCCGAAGAGGTAGAGGCAAAGATGAAAGAACACTACGGCAGCGCTCTCAAGGGATTCGCCGGCGCCAAGAACAGAGCCCAAGAACAGAGCCAACGATTACGGCTACTTCATCGCTGACGTCGAAAAGGGAACCGCACCGTTCAGCTGCGACTGCGTCATCAGATGCAGAGTACTGTAAGATACTCCGGCTTGCTGCAGGCTGCTGCAGGCCGCAGCCGGAATATCCGGGTTTAACTGGTAAAAAACTCCAGCAGACAGACAAGGGTGTAATATTCAGAGGATAATCTCTGAAATTACACCCTTTTTCTTGTTTCATCATCGTTTTTGCTGCTGGTATTGCCTGTCGGGTGTAATAATTGGCATGAAAGCAAAAGAAATACACCCGTTTCCGTAGAAATGGGTGTAAATATTCTAAAAATCACTTCAATCCTACACCATCAGGGTGGTTTTCGCCTCGTAAACTGCCTTGAAAACGTCAATCGGGTGTAAACTATTTAACTGTCAGGCAGATATTACACCCACCGTCAATTTGCGGAGTTGTTCAGCGCAGATAAGGGAATCATGCGCGGAGGTATTCGCCGCGAATGAATGATCATATCCGGCGGATGACCAGGATCGAACCGCCGAAGCCTCCTCCGATCAGCCTTACGGCCGCGGTCTCAGGCTTTGTCTTGTATTCATCCAGCGCGCGTGAGAGACCGTTCTCATCGACTCCCGGCGGGACGACGTTCTGGAGGAGGTTCTCGGAGCTCAGGCCGGAGGCGTTGATGCACTGCAGGAATCTGTCGATGTTGCCTGCCTTCAGGGCTTCTGCCGCTGCCAGCACTCTCTCGTTCTCGTCGTAG
>CACYHM010000453.1 GCA_902774195.1 uncultured Eubacteriales bacterium | reverse complement strand
ATAATCAGCGCGCTGGCTTTCTTCATGACTGTCTTCAGAACGAACGGCTATCTGTTCAACTTCAGGGAATACGACATGCTCATGTCGCTTCCTCTTGAGTCTGCCGCGGTCGCGGGCAGCAAGTTCCTGTACATGTACATAAAGAATCTGCCGTGGTATCTGAGTATCTCGGTCGCGATGGCGGCCGGGTATGGAGTGTACGCTCGTCCGCCTGTGTGGATATATCCGCTCTGGCTCATACTGTCGCTCTTTCTGCCTCTCATACCGATGCTTGCAGCGTCATTTCTGGGATTTCTGATCGCGAGGGCAAGCGCGGGTTTCAGGAGGACCAATATAGTGCAGACGGTCCTTACGATTGCCTTCGTCGTATTCTGCTTTTCACTTCGGTTCATCATAGAGGGCATCTTCCGGGACAACAGGGTAGAGCAGACGCTTGAGAAATCGATGGAAGTTACGAATGACGCGGCCGGGATATTCCTGCCTGCAAAATGGTTCGCTGACGCGGTCACTAAACACAGCGTCATATCCATGCTTCTGCTGATCGCTGTGAGCGTCCTGTTGTTCGCCGCAGTCTTCGCTGTCGTCGGAAGATCGTACAGGAGCATCAATTCATCTCTGAAGTCGCACGCCGCCGCGGGCAGATACAAAATGACGGCGCAGAAAAAGCGCAGTGTGGTAAGCGCGGTGGCATACAAGGAATTCCGGCGGATGACCGCCTCAACGGCATACATGGTCAACGGGGCGATGGGCGAGATACTGGCGCCGCTGCTGGGCATACTGACGCTTGTTGTCGGATTCGACCGTATAGTCGATGTGGTGACACGCAGCGCACCGTTCGATCACGCGATACTGCAGTGGTGACACGCAGCGCACCGTTCGATCACGCGATACTGCAGCCGGCCATACCGGTGATCATCTATTTCTTCATAGGCATGGTCGCGACCACGGCGTTCTCACCTTCGCTCGAGGGGAAGAACTTCTGGATCCTGCAGAGCCTGCCGGTAGAGATGGAGAAGGTCTGGCAGGGCAAGATGCTCTTCAACATGTGGCTTGCCGTCCCTCCGATGATATTCTCGGAACTGTGCATGTGCGCATCCGCGAGGGTGCCGCTGCCTGATACGATGCTGTATCTCATTCTCGGCCTGGCGCTCTGTGCGTTTACAACCACGTGGGGATGTGTGTGTGGAATAAAGCACATGAGGCTCGACTGGGAGAACGAGATCGAGGTCATAAAGCAGGGCACGGCTGTAGCGATATACATGCTGCCGAACATGTTCGCCGCCATGGGGCTTACCGTTTTAGTCGTGTTCCTCGGCACTAAGATGGAACACAGCCTGCTGACGCTTATCCTGATCCTGATCACATCGGCGCTCGCTGCTCTCAGTTATCTGAGAGTCATGGCGCTTTCAAGACGCAGACAGGAACAATACCGCTTCACTGGAGAGCCGCAATATGGAACTTACGACTGAAAGGCTGATACTGCGTCCGTGGGAAGAATCGGACGCGGAGTCGCTGTACGAATACGCAAAGGATGAAAGGGTCGGTCCCGTGGCGGGATGGCCCGCTCACGCCGACGTCAATGAAAGTCTGCAGGTCATCAGGACGGTGTTCGGGGCGCCCGAAACCTATGCTGTCTGCCTCAAAGAGGACAACAGAGCGATAGGCTGCATCGGACTGACTACCGGCGAAAAGAGCAACCTGGACCTTCCGGAAGGAGAAGGCGAGATCGGATACTGGATAGGCGTTCCGTTCTGGGGGCAGGGCCTTATCCCGGAGGCTGTAAGGGAAGTGATCCGCAGGGCTTTTGAGGATCTGGGCTATGAAGTGCTGTGGTGTGGCTACATGGACGGCAACAACAGATCGAGGCGGGTCCAGGAAAAATGCGGATTCAGATACCATCACACGGATAAGGACATTCACTGGAAATTGATGGACGACATAAGGACAGAACACATCATGAGGCTGACCAAAGAAGAATGGCTTAGAAGCAAGTCAGCTGAAAAAGAAAGGGAGTAGTAATGGACGAGAGATTTGATCTCCAGAAATACCTGACGGACGGTGTCGAACAGGTGATAAAGGATGCGCTGAAAGCTACGCTGAAGGATCCGCGCGAGAGCGCATTCCTGGCTAAGTTCGCGCTGGCGTGCAAGGCGGCCGATAAAAAGAGAGAGAAAAACGAGAAGCAGGGACTTCATGTACCTCATCGCGAGCATAACATCCGTATGCAATCTGCACTGCGAAGGCTGCTACTCGAGGGCAAACGACGCGACTACAGACTGCGAGCCGTCGATGCAGTTGAAAGAAGAAGAGTGGCTCAGGATATTCAAAGAAGCCGAAGAGCTGGGCGTCAGTTTCATACTGCTCGCAGGCGGCGAGCCTATGCTCAGATGGGACGTGATCGAGACCGCGGGGCAGATGAAGGATATCATGTTCCCGGTATTCACCAACGGCACATTCATGAGCGATAAACACCTTGACCTGCTCGACAGATGCCGCAATATCGTGCCCGTCATAAGCATGGAGGGCGGCCGCGAAGTGACGGATGCCAGAAGAGGCGGGGGCGTATACGATACCGTCACGGAAAAGATGGAAAGCCTCCGCGAAAAGGGCATCATCTACGGAATATCCGTCACCGTCACAAAAGAAAACATGAAGGAAGTCCTCTCGGATGAGTTCCTCGATACTATGAGAGAGCGCGGCTGCAAGGCGGTGTTCTACATAGAATACGTTCCTGTTGACGATGAAGGATCGCACCTTGCTCCGGACGATGCTGACCGCGAAGTCATGGCGGCGAGGATCGAAGAGCTCCGCAGCAGCAGGACCGAAATGATATACATATCCTTCCCGGGAGACGAGAAGAGCTCGGGCGGCTGCCTGGCTGCGGGACGCGGATTCTTCCATATCAATTCGCACGGGGGCGCCGAGCCGTGCCCGTTCTCACCGTACTCGGACATCAATGTAAAGGATACGTCGCTGAAAGAGGCGCTGCAGTCGGATCTGTTCACAGCCCTCAGGAGCGGAGACATTCTTTCCGGCGAGCACATCGGAGGCTGCGTCCTCCACGAAAAGAGAGACCAGGTAGAAGCCCTGCTGCAGCACTGATAATGAAAAACTTTGCGACAATAGGCATGAAAAGAAGCTGAAGAAGCTTCTTTTTTCTTAGTCTTGACTTCAGAGAAAAGAAGTATTATATATCCTGGATTCCCGAATCACCACACCAGCATTTCGGAAACCTCCAATAGCCGCTACTGTTCCGGGTGAGCAAGCAACGGCTTTACACCCAGATCAAGATACAGCTGCTCCTGTTTCATCAGGACTTCGCCCTGTATCGGAGCCTTTCCCGGC
>CACYHM010000452.1 GCA_902774195.1 uncultured Eubacteriales bacterium | reverse complement strand
AGCGACGCTCATATCCGACGCGGCGTTCGACCTTCTGAACGTTACTGTGTTCAACGGCGGGATGTTCGGCATGGCGGTCGCTACGACACTCAGCAATGTAGTAGGTTTCGCCGTTATAATGACGCATTACTTCAGAAAGAACCGCGTGATCCACTTCACAAGGGAAGGGCTGAAGATGAGAGACCTCGGCGATGTCGCTCTCCGCGGTATCCCGAATGCCATCAACATGGGCTGTCAGGCTCTGAGATCGCTCATATTCAACGCATTCCTCCTTGCCATAGCGGACAAGACTGCTGTAGCCGGACTTTCCATTGCTAACAACGCGTTTTCGATCATATTCGCGCTGGTGCTCGGAATGTTCGTTTCTTCATCGATCCTCAGCAGTCTTATGTACAGTGAAGAGGACAGGAGGGGGCTCGAGCACGGTGTCACACTGGCGGTCAAAATAACGATTGCCGTATTCGTCGTACTGGGAGTTCTCATAGCTATATTCCCGAAACCGTTCGCGATGATCTTCGTGAGACCTGACGCGGTCGCGGCCGTCGATCAGGGCGCAGCATTCATCAGGTGCTGGGGAATACAGTTCATGTTCATGGCGCTCAGCTTCCCGATAAGCGGAACTTATCAGGGAACGATGCACCTCAGGCAGAGCTACTTTATCGATATCATGCGGGAGGGCGTGCTGCCGATCGCCTGCGTGGTCGGACTCGGCAAGGCGTTCGGACTCCGCGGCGCGGAGATCGGCTTTGCTGCGGCCGGCATACTTACATTCGCGCTGACCGTGCTTGTCCCGCTGGTATACAATAAAAAACTCCCGGTAAAGCCAAAGGACTTCCTCATCCTGCCTGATGATTTCGGCGCACGGCCTGACGAACTGTATGAGGCGACCATGCACGATATTAACGAGGTCATAGAAGTTTCAGAAGAAGTGCGCAGCTTCTGCACTGAAAGAGGAGCGGACAGACACAAGGCGAACATGCTGGCTCTGTTTATCGAAGAGATGGCCGGCAATACAGTGCAGCACGGATATGCTTCGGGAAAGAAGGCGAGCGTGGACCTCAGGTTCGTATTTCACGATGATTCGGGAATGATCAGACTGAGAGACGACGGAAGACCTTTCGATCCGATACGCTGGCTCGAAAAGAATTCGGGGGATGACCCTGCATCAGGTCTTGGAATAAGAGTTGTGACAGGACTGGCTAAAGATGTCAGCTACATGGCTTCAATGGAAATGAACAATCTGGTGATAACTCTATAGAAAGCAGGTGAAAACGGTGGGCAAGGACAGAGACTACTGCATACTGGATGAGATGAAAAGAGGTCTGTACAGGCAGGTCATCGATTCTTTCGAAGATATCGGACTCGCATCCCGTTCCGGAGAAAGACAGTCCGCTGGCAAAATACGGGACGAAGGAAGTCATCGATGAGAAATGCGTGACTCCGGACGGGCAGACGTTCTACATGGAAACGTTCATGCCGGATGCTACCGGAAGCAGAAAACTCCCGGTAATAGTAGACATACACGGCGGAGGCTTTGTGAGAGAGGACAGAAGATACAGAAGACAGTATCTTAAGGCTCTGGCAAGCCGGGGTTTTCTTGTGTTCTCTTTCGACTATATCCTCTCAGACGATACTTCGGTCACACGCGAACTGAAGGATATCTGCAGCATAATCGATGTCATATCCGGACGTCTGAGGGACTTCAGGACCGATCCTGAAAGAGTATACATGACAGGCGACAGCGCCGGAGCATATCTTGCCCTTTACGTCGCTGCCATGAGCAGATCGGAAAAACTGCGCGATGTCATCGGCTGTGATGGTCTTGCACTCAAGTTTACGGCGCTCGGATTACACAGCGGTATGTTCTATATAGACCGCTGCGATCTGTCAGGCTGGGTCATGGATAGATTCGAATGCAGCATGAGCAGGGAAGAAAAGGAGTTCCGCAAATATATCGATCCGGAATGCGAAGAGGTTATAACGAATCTGCCGCCTGTATTCCTTTCGACGAGCAGGGGGGACTTTTTCAACGGATACACCCTGTCGTTCCATGAGGCTCTGAAGAAAGCCGGGAAGAGGACACGTCTTGTATACCGCGGCAGCAGTGAGCTGATCCATTCCTACGCTGCGGCCATGAGGCTCTGAAGAAAGCCGGGAAGAGGACACGTCTTGTATACCGCGGCAGCAGTGAGCTGATCCATTCCTACGCTGCGGTACTGCCGAACCTTCCTGAAAGCATCGATGTCATCGACATGATGACCGTCTGGTTTGAGGAGCAGACCGAAGAAGCGAAAAAGGATGAAAAAAGACGCAAAGAAGAGCAGAAGGCTCTGGACAGGATCAATAAACGCATCGACAGCGGCGCGATAATCGAACAGAAGACATGGCAGTTCATCAGGGAACTCAATTCATACAGCGAGGATAGGCTCGATTCCGTGGCCATAGTCGACGGAAGGACTGAATATACGTACAGGAAGATGTTCCGCAGATGGGAGCGCTATGCGGAGGTGTTCTCGGCTCTGGGGATGACCGGGAAGAACGGGACGAGAGTACACCTGAGAAGCACGCCTGCAGCGGAGGTCATCTTTGCACTCTTCGGCCTTAACATGACCGGGGCATCTGTCTCA
>CACYHM010000451.1 GCA_902774195.1 uncultured Eubacteriales bacterium | reverse complement strand
ATGCCGAGTGCTCTGAGGAACGATGTCAGCGGCTGCTTTCTCGTTCTGTCTACTCTGACGTACAGAATCCCCTGGGAGTCTGTTTCATACTCGAGCCATGCACCTCTGTTAGGGATGACCTGTGAGCTGTAGAGTCTCTGGTTGGACTTATCTGTGGCAACGTCAAAGTACGGTCCCGGAGAACGTACCATCTGTGTAACGATGGCTCTCTCTGCTCCGTTGTAGACGAATGTACCCTTCTCAGTCATGAGTGGGAAATCACCCATGAACACGTCCTGTTCCTTGATCTCACCGGTCTCGCGGTTGATCAGTCTTACCTTGACTGTCAGAGCTGTTGCGTATGTGGCATCTCTCTCCTTGCACTCCTCCTGATCGTACTTAGGAGTGTCGGAGAACTGGTAATCCGCGAATTCCAGGCTGAGAGTGTTGGTTGTATCGCGGATAGGAGATACGTCGTCGAGCACCTCGCCGAGGCCCTCTTCGACAAACCATTTGTATGACTTTGTCTGAACGTCGATGAGGTTCGGCATTTCGCATACCTCATGGATCTTGGCAAAGCTCATACGCTCTTTTCTTCCAACTTTTACTGGGGTTGGCATGTTCTTTTGCTCCTTATGTTTTTCTAAAAATACAGGATTTTTTGCGTTTTTCAGCTGTTTTTACAGCCTTGTAAACGCACGAAATGAGCCTCGATAGCCGGGGCTCATTTTATTGCGTGGGTCGGGCTAATATCGCATAGCCCAATTTGTGTGCGCATCACTGCGCGAGTTTGTAATTGCTCTTCACCAGTTCTGCAAGCAACTGCTGCGGATGGCCGTGAGCAAATATCCGGCAGAACCGACTCCGCGGTAGCCGGCACTTAGCGATTGACGAGCAGCCTTAGCGACGAGCAGGCGAGGAGCCTGTGTCGGCTGCGACGTCAGAGCTTAGTACCGCTGCGTTAAGCCGCGGTGAGGCGGGAGCCGTATCGGTTCGGACGGACATTTGCGGGAGGCCATCCGAACCAGGTGATTCACTTACTGAAGCTCGACAACTGCTCCAACAGCCTCGAGGGCTTCCTTCAGAGCGTTAGCTTCGTCAGGCAGTACGCCTTCCTTTACAACTGTAGGAGCTCCGTCTACGACAGCCTTTGCTTCCTTCAGTCCGAGTCCTGTAGCTTCTCTGACAGCCTTGATAACCTTGATCTTTTCCTGTCCGATCTCCTTCAGAACGACGTTGAGATCTCCTTCAGAACGACGTTGAATTCGCTCTTCTCTTCTTCTTCTGCTGCTGCTGCGCCTGCTGCAGGAGCTGCTACTGCTACTGCGGAAACGCCGAATTCTTCTTCAAGAGCCTTAACGAGCTCGTTGATCTCAAGAATAGTCATGCTCTTCAGAGCCTCAATGATCTGAGTCTTATCCATTGTTTTTCTCCTTTTTCAAATGTTCATTATGCGGCAAACGTGCCGCCCTGTGTGTAAATTTCGATAATTAAGCGTCTTTCTCTGCGATCGCTTTGAGTGTGAGCGCGAGCTTTGTCATTGGGCTCTGGATGCTTCCCATGAAACGTGCGATGAGAGCCTCTCTTCCCGGAATGCTTGCGAACTCCTCGATCTGAGCCTTATCGTAAACGTTTCCCTCTACGAATCCGCCCTTGAATGCCATCTTCTTGTATTCCTTGATGGCCTTTGCAAGTACTCTTGCACCGGCTGTAACGTCTTCTCCGCTGAATGCGAGAGCCGTTGAGCCTTTGAGAACGTCGCCGTCAGCGAGACCGGCGAATTCAGTTCCGTCGATCGCTCTCTTGATCAGCGTGTTCTTATATACTGTGAAGTCGACGCCTTCCTTACGGAGATCTGCTCTCATCTTATCGGCCTCGGCTACAGTGAGTCCCAGATAGTCAACTGCTACGATCGATCCGGCCTTTTCAAATTTTTCCTTGATCTCGTCGATGACGACCTGTTTAGCTTTCTTTGCTTCTACAGACATTTTTTCTCCTTTCCGGCGATATCCCTTCGCCAAATTTTGTCTTGTAGGTACAAATACCCCGCGTCATGAAGACAGCGGGGTTCAAATCTATGAATTGTACCTCGGCGGGAAATTAAGCTTTCGCACCCGCTGTCTTAGGTTGGATATTCTTTTTTATGTGTCTTTTTCAGACTAGAGTACTACTGTTGCAGGGTTAACCTTTACTCCAGGGCTCATCGTTGATGCGATCGTGATGCTTCTGAAATACTGTCCCTTTGCTGCTGCCGGCTTAGCCTTTGCTATTGCCTGGATGAGAGCGTTTGCGTTCTCAATGAGCTGCTCTTCTGTGAAGGACTTCTTTCCGATGATGCAGTGGATGATGTTGGATTTGTCAAGTCTGTACTCGACCTTACCGGCTTTGATGTCTGCGAGAGCCTTTGTGAGGTCCATTGTAACTGTGCCTGACTTAGGGTTTGGCATGAGACCTCTAGGTCCGAGGATCTTACCAAGACGTCCTACAACTCCCATCATGTCAGGTGTTGCGACTACTGCGTCGAATCCGAACCAGTTCTCGGTTCTGATCTTGTCTGCCATATCCTCAGCGCCAACAAAGTCTGCGCCTGCTGCTAAAGCTTCCTCTGCCTTAGGGCCCTTAGCGAAAACCAGATCTGCCTTAGGGCCCTTAGCGAAAACCAGAACTTTCTTGGTCTTGCCTGTGCCGTGAGGGAGAACCATAGCTCCTCTTACCTGCTGATCTGCGTGTCTGCCGTCTACTCCGAGGCGGAAGTGCATCTCAACTGTTTCGTCGAACTTTGCGTTGTTAAAGCTCTTGATCTGCTTTACTGCTGTTGCTACGTCTACGAGCTCGTGCTTGTCATACGACTTTGCGATCTCTGCGTATCTTTTTGATCTTTTCATTAGCCTCCCACTTCATTACTCAACTACCGTAACTCCCATGCTGCGAGCTGTTCCCTTGATCATGTCTGTTGCTGCCTCGAGGGATGCTGCGTTGAGATCCGGCATCTTTGTCTTTGCGATCTCTTCTGCCTGTGCGAGCGTGATGGATGCAACCTTTTCCTTCTTAGGATTTCCGGATGCGTGCTCGATACCAGCTGCCTTCTTGATGAGGACTGCTGCCGGTGGAGTCTTGCATACGAAATCGAACGATCTGTCAGTGTAAACTGTGATTACTACTGGGATGATCATTCCCTGCTGGTCCGATGTTCTAGCATTGAACTGCTTGCAGAAGTCCATGATGTTAACACTCTTCTGTCCGAGAGCCGGGCCAACCGGTGGTGCAGGTGTTGCTGCTCCGGCAGGGATCTGCAGCTTGATGTAGCCGTCGATCTTCTTTGCCATTGCTGTCTCCTTTCTTCAGTTTTATTGCAAACTATCTGAGTTTGCTTACCTGCGAGAACTCGATCTCTGCAGGGGTATCTCTACCGAACATCGAGATGCGGACCTTAACGATCTGCTTCTCCGGATTGATGGCTTCTACTATGCCGAGCTGGCCTTCGAAGACTCCTCCGATGATGCGGATCGTATCGCCTACCTCGATATCCAGGTCGATTCTGAGCTTCTCGATACCCATCCTTACTATCTCCTCTTTTGTCAGAGGAATAGGATCGGAACCGTGACCAACGAAACCGGTAACTCCCTCGGTATTACGCACGAGGTACCATGTCTCGTTGTTTACGACCATCTTGATGACGACATAACCAGGGAAAAGCTTACGGGTCTTTACCTTCTTGACTCCGTCCTTGATCTC
>CACYHM010000450.1 GCA_902774195.1 uncultured Eubacteriales bacterium | reverse complement strand
GTCCTTCCGGCATGTATGATCTGCAAATACTTGATGAGGATCAGAAAAGCGATCCCGATAATGATGTATGCTTTAATGAGATACTTTTCTTTGCTGCTGTTTCCTGTCATTTGTTCTGTCAGTTCTTACATGCTCTGCGGAGTCTTTATCCGCTGATTCGACTTGTTGATTATATCATGCAGGGAGTGATATGACTATCTCAGTCTGCACCCTCCCCGGTTCCGGTATTTATCTTTGAGTTTACCTCGCGGGACAGCCGGTCAAACTGCCCTGACAGCCACGGTCCCGGGCATTCGGTGTCCGCGAACCAGCGGTGCATGGTGAGCACCCCGTCTGTATCCCCGGTATAGCTGCAGTCGCTTATTCCGTTTCTTATGCAGATATCCGCGCAAAGTGCGACCAGCGAATCCCAGCACTCGTCTGTAAGCGATCCGTCCTGACGGTTTGCGCACTCTATGGTGACGGCACGCTCATCGTTGTCCGGGTCCCCGCTGGCCCAGGAGCGTCTGCTTTCTTCGACAAACATGCCTATGCGGCCGTCGCTTTCTATGCCGTAGTTGGCGGATGCCTCACGCGATCCGTCGGCGAATATCCTTCCCATCATCTCGACAGTCGGGTTTCCGGCAGCATAATGCGGAGTGATCCGGGTGACAGGCCTGCCATGCCTCTCCGAACAGTTCGGGCTGAGCGCAGTATATGAGGCAAGAGGGCTCCTCCCGAGATCATCGATGTCAGCAGGGATGTTTCTGTATCCCCTCTTCCCTCCGGGTATTTCCGGATCGGCTGGCAAGGCTCTTTCATATGCCGGAATATCGCTCCACAGATCCCATTCTTCAGCCGCGAAAGGTTCACATACTACTCCCGAAGCGCGGTCTTTCGCGTGATACACCAGTCCTTCAGAAGAGTATATCCCCACATGCTCAACCTTGCCGTCAGCTGCGGCAGTATACAGAAGTCTGCCGTTTTCTCCGTCAAAGCTGTCCATGCCGCCCTTTTCGGCAGCATTTTCATAGAGCATGGCGCCCGTCCAGTCGTGATCCCTGTCGTGCCACGGCAACGCATCCGTACTGCTCGACCACAGGTAGCCCTTGATGAGGCCCGCGTCATCGAATACCCTTTTTCCGAGATCTTCAAGAAAGCCGGTTCCTGTATACTCATCCGGGTGATCCCACCGCAGGTGGTTGAGCAGACCCAGCACAGCAGTCTGTCCGAAAGCGCCTTTCCAGTACGGTGAGCCTGTCATGGCCCTGGCATAGCTCACCAGTCCGTCCGCGGTCTTCGGCTCATCACTCACACCGAAGATGTCCTTCATCCTTCGAAGTTCGGGATCCAGTCCTATGAGCGGGTTATAGACATGAGCAAGTAACTGAGCAGCCCCGGGACCCATTGCTCTGAAACCGACAAGCTGAGCAGCCCCGGGACCCATTGCTCTGAAACCGACAAGTTCGTACAGTGAATCGTTCCGATGCTTCGTAAAAGCTATAGGGTCCTCGATGGGGCGCCGCCAGTAAGGCGAGATCGCGGCAGTGGCCAGGATGACAGCCTGGTTGCACGTAAGCTTATCCGCTGTCTTTCCGAAATAGTACTCAGCTGCATCGGCGATGCCGTAAACGTCCGTTCCGTACCTCACACAGTTGAAATAGAGTTCAAGGATCTCATCTTTCGTAAGCATCGATCTGTTCTCGACCAGCAGCGCAAGAACGATATCCTTAAGCTTTCGAAGCACGGATCTGTCGCAGCTCAGATACAGGTTTTTCATCAGCTGCTGTGTGATGGTGCTGGCGCCTGCCATCGGCACATCAGAATTCAGGCCGCGCCTGAACGCGCGGAACATGCTTTTCGGCAGGATCCCTTTGTGGCTGTAGAATTTCGGATCCTCGCGTGTAACGAGTATCTCCCGCACTTCAGGCGGGATCGATCCAAGAGAAGCGTAATGGATCCCCTGCCCGCGGACCGCGTCAAGATACAGTTTCGGAGGACATTCTCTCAGAATGCGGCCTGCTGTTTTAAACATTTTGCCTGCCGCTCCTTTCAGTATATCCCCGCTCGCACACTCCGGTCTCCACGTTCTTTTCCATGCGCGATCTCATTTCAGGTGATTCCGCCATCTTTGCCCACACTTCATAGATATGTTCCGGATCGTATTCTTCTGTCTTCATGCGCCTGAGGAACTCATCAAAAGAGATAGCCGGCTCGCAGCCTTCCGGCAGCGAAAAGAAATGGACCTTTTCAAAGGCATCGAATATCTGCCTCGTAGTTTCTGGTTTGAGCCTCTTCTCCATGCTCGCAAACGCCGGCACATACCAGCGGCGGTAGCATAGGTGATAGTATTTCTTCGCGTATTCCCATGCCTGATCGGCGTACTCCGGAGCGTTTTCACGGATGACGCACCAGTAACTGTATGAGACCAGAAGCATGCGCAGCACCTGTACGCTCACCGCTTCGGATTCCGGGCGGTATCTCTTTGCCAGGTCGACGGCCCAGATGGTGTTGTCTACCAGCCCGCA
>CACYHM010000449.1:784-2265 GCA_902774195.1 uncultured Eubacteriales bacterium | reverse complement strand
GACCCATCCTGAATAGACTCCTATCTGTCCGACCAGACCGCATGTCCCCATGCCGCTCGAGACCGGAGCGCCGTTCATCTGCAGTTTGAAAACGCAGGTAGCTATCGGCCCTGTGATGGCCGCTGTGAGCGTAGGCGCGATCCATATCCTCGGATTCTTAACTATATTGCCCATCTGCAGCATCGATGTGCCGATGCCCTGCGAGATGAGGCCTCCCCATTTGTTCTCAGGAAATGACATGACGGCAAAGCCTATCATCTGGGCGCAGCATCCCGCGACCGCGGCTCCTCCCGCCAGGCCCACAAGCCCGAAGGCCGCGCAGATGGCAGCCGAGGAGATCGGCAGCGTTAGCGCCATGCCGACGACCACAGACACAATGATGCCCATGAGGAAAGGCCTGAGCTCGGTCGCCCACATGATGAGATTGCCCACCTTCATGGCAGCAGCTCCGAGGGCCGGCGCCCACCATGCCGCAAGACCAACGCCGATCCCTATGGTCACAAGAGGAACGACAAGTATGTCCACTCTTGTCTCTCCGCATACCGCCTTACCGGCTTCAGCCGCGATTATGGCCACTATGAGCACCGCGAGCGGTCCTCCCGCTCCGCCCAGTCCGTTGGCGGCGAATCCCACCGTCGCCAGCGAGAAGAGCACCAGCGGAGGCGCTTTGAGAGCATAGCCTATAGCTACGGCCATCGCCGGACCGGTCATTGCCACCGCAAGCCCTCCGACCGTGTATTCCGCTCCGCCTATCGTGCAGACCGGAGAGGTAAGAAAGCCTATGTGGAACTGTGTTCCTATAGTATTGATGATAGTGCCGATCAGCAGCGAGCAGAACAGGCCCTGTGCCATTGCGGACAGTGCGTCAATGCCGTAGCGGCGCGCGCTGATCTCGATATTCTTGCGTTCGAGGAACGCTTTGACAGAATCCTTTGTCATTTCGACTCCTATCCTTTATAATAACCTCAAAGATTATTACGGCGTTTGCCGCAGTCTGGTACTATTGTACCATATAAGACATCGAAAGGGGCTTATTATATGAGTCGTGTGGAACGCGCAGCTGCCAGGGAGGCAGCCTCAACAAAAAAGGTAAAAAGGAAGAAGAAAAAAAGCGGCAAAGGCATCTGGCTGTTCGTCCTGCTGCTGGCGATACTCGTGGGTTTCGGAGGCTGGTATACCTTCCAGCTCAGGCCTGTCGATCCGGGCAACGAAGATCCCGTCGTCGTCGAGATCCCTTCCGGTTCCGGAGCATCGTACATCGTGGACATACTGGACGGCGCCGGACTTGTGAGGAACAGGACCTGCGCAAAGATCAATGCCAGGATAGGAGGATACAACGACCTCCAGGCCAATACATACATCTTCAACAAGGGAATGTCGTTCCCAAAGATGATGAAGGTCATCAATACCGGAGACTTTGACTACATATCCAAGGAGTCTGTCGAGGTAAAGGACGGCGCAAGACTTGAACAGGTCGCAGC
>CACYHM010000449.1:0-761 GCA_902774195.1 uncultured Eubacteriales bacterium | reverse complement strand
TGCCGTTCACATCCGAGGAGATACTCGCGAAGTGGTCCGACAAGGCATATGTCAGCGAGCTGATCGGAAAGTACTGGTTCCTGACAGACGAGATACTCGGTGACGATGTGATGTACCCTCTCGAAGGATACCTCTATGCGGACACCTACTTCGTGACATCTGACATGACCATCGAGAAATTCACCGAGATGTGCCTTGACAGGATGCAGGAGGAGCTCGACTCCAGAAAAGATAAGATAGACGCTTCCGGATGGACAGTGCATCAGTTCCTGACCCTTACCTCGATAGTGACCAAGGAAGCAAGGGCCGAGGATCAGGCAAAGGTCGCCGGAGTATTCATGAACAGGCTCAGCAGCGACATGTCGCTCGGATCGGATGTTACGGTCTGCTACATCTTCCAGGAGGACAGAGTCGAACTCAAGCAGAGCCAGCTCGACAGCGACAACCCGTACAACACCCGCAAGTTCGCGGGACTTCCTCCGGGGCCTATATGCCAGGTCGTGGGAGAAGCCATGGACGCGGTGCTCAATTACGAAAAGTCCGACAACCTCTTCTTCTTTGCGGATGAGGACGGGACGGTCCACTACTACAGGGATCAGGAATCGTTCGAGCAGGGCATCGAAGACGAAGGTCTTCTGAAGGATTCCGACAGCGAAGAAGGCTCATCTGAGTCTTCCGGGGCGTCCGGCGAAGAAGCAGCCTCTGAAGAGGCGTCTGATGAAGTATCATCCGACGAAGAAATAAAAGGATAGGCTCGCCTT
>CACYHM010000448.1 GCA_902774195.1 uncultured Eubacteriales bacterium | reverse complement strand
GAAGACCCTGAGAAGCAGACCAATATGACCAACTTTGCCCTGCTGGTATCCAAGCACTTCTCGGTTCCTTTCAAGGACAGCAACGGGTATGGCGAGAGCATAGCGAGGCTTTCCAACATGCTGGGCGGAGGCGTCATTGTACAGAGGTTCGGCGACCTCATCCGCGGCAGGAGGACAAACTACAAGAGGCTGGCAGACAGCTTCGTGACACCGACTCTTAAAGCTGAGCCCGGCGATCTCAGCCTGGTGCTTCCTAAGAGGATACTCGATGGCATCATCGAGATGATATACGCGCTCGACAAGATAGCTCCGGGCACGGCGAACGACGACACTCTTCTTTATGGAGTCGAGGTCAAATTCTACAACATGGAAGTCAGCGTCAGTGAACGCCTGGAGACAAAATATGAAGGTCTCTATATGATAGGAGACGGCAGCGGAGTTACTCATTCACTTTCACACGCTTCCGCAAGCGGCGTGTTTGTGGCCAGAGATATATTGAGACAAATTTAATTGATGAAAGGAGCACAGCATCCATGAAAAACGTTAAATGTCTTAAGTGCATCAAACTACATGCGAATGCGGAGGTATTCTCGATGTGATTTACGATTATGATTACATCAGGGAAAACTTTACGCCTGACGACATATCGTCAAGTGACAACTACACGATGTGGCGTTACCGTCCTTTCCTCCCGGTAGAGGAGGACACAGTTCAGCCGCCTCTCAGAGTAGGCTGGTCGCCTCTTTATGAGGAGCCGAGAATGGCTGAAAAGCTTGGAATCAGAAAGTTCTGGCTCAAGGATGACGGCCTCAATCCTACAGCCTCACTGAAAGACAGAGCAAGCTCCATGGGCGTTGCTAAGGCAATCGAAGCAGGCTATGACACGATCGCGTGCTCCTCAACAGGAAATGCAGCCAGCTCGCTGGCCGGCAATGCCGCTGCGGCAGGACTCAAGACTTACATCTTCGTCCCGGAAAGAGCTCCTATCGGCAAAGTGGCCCAGCTCAAGATATTCGGTGCGAACGTTATATCCGTAAAGGGAAACTACGAGGAAACTTTCGAGCTCTCGAAGGCAGCGATAGATGAATACGGCTGGTACAACAGAAACGCCGCCATCAACTGCTATCTGATGGAAGGCAAAAAGACAGTCGCTCTTGAGATCGCAGAGCAGCTCGGCTGGGATGTGACTGACTATGTCGCTCTCTCAACAGGCGACGGATGCACGATCGCAGGTGTATGGAAGGGATTCAAGGATCTGTACAACGCGGGGTTCATCGACAGGCTTCCTAAGCTGATCTCGGTGCAGTCCGTCAACACATGCCCGATCAACAGGGCGGCGCGCACCGGCGAGCCATGGGAACCGATGGAGGAGAACACCATCGCGGATTCGATCTCGGTAGGAGTGCCGAGGAATCCTGACAAGGCGATCAATGCGATAGTTGAGTCGGGAGGCATTCCTGTTGAAGTTACAGACGACGAGATACTCGAGGCCATGAGAGTGACCGGCAGAGAGTGCGGAGTCTTCGGAGAACCTGCCGGCGTCACAGGGATGGCCGGAGTGCAGAAGCTTTGCAGAGAGGGAAAACTCCCTGCTGATGCGACAGTCACAGTCATCGTTTCCGGCAACGGACTCAAGGATACGGCCAACGGCATCAAGGCCGCAGGAGAGCCGATAAAGCTTGAGCCGGATATCGAAAAATTCAAAGAAGTCCTGAAGGATCTCGGCAAATAAAAATGCTGTGAAATACAGGCATGATTGTTGACATATAAAAAATTTTTTGGCATCATAAAAATATCCGAGATAATTAATATTACATTTGAAATAAATACTTCTTTACCAAGATCAACGGAGGTACGAAATGCTTGATCTCACTATCAATGAAAAGGGCCTTAAGAACAACATCGAGCGCGCTAAGGCTCAGAACATCATCCTGCCGACCATCGAGCAGCAGATGCACCCTGAGAAGGTTCCTGAAAAGATCCGTGAAAAACTCAAAGGAGTCGGACTCTGGGACATCGATCCTGTAAACCTCTTCCGTATCACATGGAAGA
>CACYHM010000447.1 GCA_902774195.1 uncultured Eubacteriales bacterium | reverse complement strand
TTCACCAATGCATGGACCGGCGGCTTTTATGCGAAACTGCCGGAGATGAGCGTAAAGGAAGAATGACAGACACGGAGGCAGGATGAGATTCACCTCGATAAGAGCGAGAATAACCGCTATAACGACGGCCGCGGTCCTCACGACCGTGCTCGCTGTTGTCGTGGCAGCGGCTCTGACTGTCCAGAGAGAAAATGACAAAAGGTCTGTCGAGATGATGAACCTGATCGCCGATGATACTGGCAAGTCGGTCGAAAGATATCTCGACAGCATAGAACAGTCGCTGGATACCGCGGCCAATCTCGCCAACGACTCCATCGACAGCATGCTGCTGATAGACTGCGGTGCGGCAGGGTCGCACCATGTCCCTCCGTCAAAGAGGACAGACGAACAGAATCAGAGACTCGACGAATATCTCGCCGCATACTGCGCTGAGCTGCAGCCTGTCGTGCAGAGCATATCGGACCGCTCGTACGGGGTAACTTCATATTATTACTGCATCGATCCCGGGGTCAGCGTGAACGAGCACGGATTCTTCCGCTCCAAGATGGGCAAGACGGGATTTGCCGAAAGGGAAGCGATCGACGCGGGGACCCTTGACCCGGATGACAGCGGGCAGACGGCATGGTATTTCAATACGATTGAAAGCGGCCGTCCTATATGGACAGGACCATACAAGTCGGATCTTATGGGTGACATGTGGATATGCTCGTATACGATACCGATCTACGACTCCGGAACCCTGATAGGAGTCATCGGGCTTGACATATCCGTAGATACCTTCGCGTCCCAGCTCAGCGATGTAAAGGTATACAAGACGGGATTTGCCTGCCTCTTCAACGATGAGGGCCGCGTTATCTATCATCCGGATCACGAAACGGGAGAGAAGCCTGATAATTACGGAAAGGCATTCTCGGAACAGCAGCTCAGGCAGAGGAGCAACGGCAATGAACTGGTCCGCTATACGGCGGGCGGCAAGCGGCGCCAGATGTCGTACACGACGCTCGCCAGCGGAATGGTGCTGGCCATCACTGCGCCTACGAGGGAGATCAACGCTTCGTGGCGGCACATGCTGATGATACTTTTGATCACGATGGCGGCCATCCTCGTTTTCTTCATAGGGCTCGGTCTGTACGCGGTAAGGCGAATCACTCAGCCGATAAGCGACCTCACCACGGCTTCGCAGCGTCTGGCGGCGGGCGATTACAATGTGGCTCTCGATTACGACAGGGACGATGAGATAGGCGTGCTGAACGGAGCGTTCATTCAGATGAGAGACCGTATAGGCCAGTACATCGAAGATCTCAATCGCCGTATCAACACCGATTCTCTGACGGATCTTCCTAAAATGAGATACTTTTTCGAACTCGCGGAGGTTGAGAAAAGGAGGCTTAGCGAAGAGGGCAGGGACGCTGTCATGGTCTACTTCAATCTGATCGGCATAAGCCACTTCAACCGTCAGTACGGATTCGAGGAAGGAGTTCGGAGACAGATGTGTCTGCCGCATGGGAGATGACCACTTTGCTGCGATAACGGCCGAAGAAGGGATCGAAGAAAGACTTGAAGCGCTAATAAAAGACGCTGAGGGGATGAACGGTGGCAAAAGCGTGCCTGTATGCATGGGTGTCTATCCTTACAGGCTCGGGGATACTGACGTAAGTGAAGCCTGCGACCGCGCAAAATACATATGCGATATGCACAGGGGAGAGTACGAATCGAGCTGGCATGTCTTCGAAAGCGGCATGACGGATGTTGTTCGCCGGGCAAGGCACATCATCAGCAATCTCGACCGTGCCATCGAAGAACAGTGGCTGAAGGTCTATTATCAGCCTATCGTCGGAGCCAAGAGCCGCAAGGTGTGCGATGTCGAAGCTCTGTCCCGCTGGGATGACCCGGAGATGGGATTCCTTTCGCCGGGAGAATTCATACCTGTGCTCGAGAGGGCGCGCCTCATATACAAGGTCGATCTGTATGTGCTCGACCGCATCATAGAAAAGATGAAGAGGCAGGCTGCGGACGGTCTCACTGTCGTGCCGCATTCCCTCAATCTCTCAAGATCGGACTTCGAATCCTGCGACATAGTCGAAGAGATCTGCCGCCGCATGGACGATGCAGGCCTGGCAAGAGACCGGCTCACGATAGAGATCAC
>CACYHM010000446.1 GCA_902774195.1 uncultured Eubacteriales bacterium | reverse complement strand
CTGAAATTGCAAAATACTGTTCCCAGCATCATGCAGACCAGAAGCGGGGAAAACCCGATCTTCACGCCTCCTCCGAGCTCGAACTCTCTCGATGCCATCTAGCGAAAATGCAAGGTCCGCGGTGGAATGTGTAAAAAATCGATTGAAAAATGCAGCCCTAAGACACGATCCTGTAATATGCATTCGACGTAAGTCTGTAGATGACTGCATAAAGCGTTCCGCAGATCAAAACACAGACCCCCGCACTTATCATCAGGCGCGGCATGTCGAACAGCCCGAACAGCATCAGAAGCTTATTGACGATCGGCAGCACAACTGCCAGATGGATGCAAGCGAAGATGATCGGGATCGCAAACACTGTGAGCATTTGAGAGTCGATGCTTTTCCGTATTTCTTCCCTGGTCATGCCCACCTTCTGCATGATCCCGAACCTCGCCTGATCTTCGAAGCCCTCCGACACCTGCTTATAGTACATGATCACCACACAGGAGACCAGGAAAATGATGCTCAGCATGATACCGAGGAAGAACAGGCCGCCGAAGGTGCCCACGAAGTCGCCGCGCTCTGCCTCGTGGCTTTCGCAATACATGTTTGAAAACCCCAGACCTTCCAGTTCATTGCGGATAGTCTTGTCCAGTGTTTCTGCAAGTTCTATCTGGCCGGACTCGTCGAGGCCGGTGTCGAATCTGCAGTCCCAGAACCACGCCAGCATTGGTTCTCCGTCATAGTCCGTATACTTGACGTAATTCTTTGCAATGTTGTTCGCGTCGTTTACGATCATATAGATTCCCGGGGAAGCAGATACTACTGCAGCGGGATCTATCTCCCCTATGCGGTCATCGATCCTTTTCGTGACTTTGAAAGGGACATCACCAATCGTTATCACTATCACCAATGGTTATCACTTCGCCGATCGGGATCTTCTTGGCAGTACCGACCAGAGCCTCTCCCGGAACCACGGTCTCGTTATAGCCGAACACCCTGTTGTATACATCAACATCTATAAAGATGATCTGCGCGACTTTATCATAGTTGACGAACGCAAGATTGCTCTTGGAATTGAGCGTAATATCGAGCTTGCTGTTGTCAAAATACCCGCTGACAGACCACTGATAATAAGTCTTATTGTTCGTCACGACTGCGCCGTGTTCCTTTGCAACGGACTTCAGGTCCTCATCCAGTTTTTTACCGAGCTGTTCAAGATCTTCATCATACCCGTATTTGCAGGCAAAGGCTCCGATCTCATTAGGATAGCGCACGTTCAGGCATTGGTCCGCCCCTGTATAAAGGGCCGAAGTCGACGACATCATGACCAGGATCATCGTCAGCAGTATGCAGATCGACGCGAGCCCTGCTCCGTTTCTCTTCATCCTGTATGCCATCGATGAAACCGAGACAAAATGGTTCGTTTGGTAGTAATAATTCTTATTCTTCTGCAGCATCCTGCACAGGATCACCGAGCCGGCGATCAGAAGCAGATACGTGCCGATCATGATCAGGACCACGGCTGCAAAGAACCACATGAGCGCCGCCATCGGCTGTTCGATCCTGAGCGCAATGTAATAACCTGCTCCGAGAAAGACAATTCCAAGGCATCCGACAGCCCAATTCGATCTGGGAGGCTTTTCTCCTGCTCGATCGGCAGTCACAAGCTCGATAGGACTCGCAAAGCCGATCTGCCTGATCGAATTGAGGAATATCAGCACAAAGATACCGGTGTACGTCGCGATCGTCATCATCACTGAACCGGCAGGGATTGAAAAAGTATACCTCACCGGTATTTCGATCATCTTTGTAAATCCCAATTCCGCCAGCTTGGAAAGGCCGATGCCTGCGGCCAGACCTCCGCCCAGCGCCATTGCCCATGTAATGATCGTCTCGTGAATAAGGACCCTTCCCAGGTTGAATCTGTTCATGCCGAGTATGCTGTAGAGCCCGAATTCCTTCTTTCTCCCTTTTATAAGTGTTGACTGCGTATAGAGAAGAAAGATCGTCCCGAACAGCGTCATGATGTATGTACCCATCTGCATCATATCCGATGCAGTGTGACCGCCCGGCATTCCATCCATGATCCCTGAGTTCCCGAGGAAGTGGAGAATGTAATATACTGCGGCCATCATAATGCATGTCACAAGATAAGGCACATACAGCCTTCCGTTCTTCTTCATTCCCGATACAGCGAGACTCATATAAAAGCCTGCCTTCACCGTCTCTCACCTCCCTGCGCCAGAAGCGTAAGCGTATCGCTGATCTTCTGATACATCTGCTGATCCGTCGCTTCCCCCTTGTAGATCTGATGGAAAACTACGCCGTCCCTGATGAACATCACCCGCGACGCCCTGCTTGCCGCCTTGGCGGAATGTGTGACCATGAGAATAGTGTGGCCCATATGATTTACCTTCGCGAAAAGGTCAAG
>CACYHM010000445.1 GCA_902774195.1 uncultured Eubacteriales bacterium | reverse complement strand
CCCGGCACTGCCGCAGTCCGGAATGCCGCATATTATCAGCGTCTGCGTGTCAGTCAGCAGATCATAGCTGTACTTTGCCATGTACCCGTGCATCTTCGCATCGATCAGGAAGCGCAGGCTGTTGATGAAGGAGAAGCCCTCCTTTGTCTTCAGTATCAGCTGATAGAAGTATGAGTCTTTGCTCACATGCGCGAGTATCCATTCCCTGTCGGCAGCGGATATCTTTTCCAGCAAAGGGCTTGCGATGATTATGTTGTCAAAGACCCCGGTCACGATCATGGTGTGATTGTCGGTCTTGTCTATATCATAATGGAGCCTGTATCTGCCGTCTACGCCCTGATAATAGATCTCAAGATCATTGTCGAAGGTAAGCGTCCTGTCCGACCTGATCACGAGCCTGTAGCTGTATTTGCCGCCCTGTATGGATATGTTCGAACCGCTTATGACGAATTCGGCAGGGCCGGTCCATTCTTCGCTGACTATCTTCAGGCTGTTCGCATCAAGACCTTGCGTATCGATCTCAGTCGCAGATCCGGCAGCAGACGCGGCAGATCCGCCGGCAAGTTTCGATAAATCGATATTTCTGATGGTTATCGTCTGCTTTTCATTATCCGCGGTCCCGCCGTATGCCGTGAATGCTCCGGTCTGGAGGACAAGGCACGCAGCCAGGATAACCGTCAGGATCCTTTTCGTTCTGTTCATTTTTTTCATCATGATCCCATTCCCTCTTAGCTGTCTGCAGCATACATGTCTCAGTCTCTGTCTCAGTCTCTTGTGACGGCGCCCATGTTCTTGAGCTCCATCTTGCGTTCGTACATGAGTCCGTCGGCCCGCTTGAACACCTCGTGGAAGGAAGCATCGTTCTCCGGATCGTATTCAGCCAGTCCCAGTGACGCGACGACCTTGCCGCTGCCGATGTTCCCTTCGATCTCCCTGTTTATGTCCTTCATTATCGCGCCGCGCTCCTCAAAGTCACGCCCTTCCAGGATGACCACGAACTCGTCGCCTCCGATGCGGAAAACAGGGCTGTGCTTGAAATACTCGCACAGCATGTTGCAGGCGGCGCGTATGTAATCGTCTCCGGCCTTGTGTCCCAGAGTGTCGTTTATCTTCTTGAGCCCGTTCACATCGCAGACGATCACGCCGAACTCCGGAGCCTCGCCGGATGCCATCTTCTCCTTCATCTCATCTTCCGCGGCGACAAAGGCGTTCTTGCTCTTGACTCCGGTCAGAGGATCCGTGAAGGCGACGACCCGGGCGTGATCACGCTCCTCGGTAGCCTTTCTCTCCCATTTCTGCATCGTCCTGTAATTGACAAGCATGACGCCCAGAGAAAGGAAGAACGTCACGGCGACGATCAGAACGCTGACGTTGTCTGCCCTGACCAGGCGCTCGCGTTCGATATCAAGGAATTCATCGTGAGACAGCTTCTGTATCTCGCTGTCCGCCGTTCCTTCCATGTACTGATGGATCTCGTCCACAACAGTTCTCTCTCTGCTTTCATTGACGCGCTCCGACCATGTCAGCGACATGACTATTATGAACGCCATCAGAGCTATCCAGACGATGATCGCCTTACCGAATCTCCTCGCGTGGTCCTTTCGGATAATGCCGTTGAAGTAGAATACCCCGAGTATGGACCAGACGGTCATGAGAACATAGGTCTCCGTCTCGATCGTATGATCGGAGAACACTCCCGGCAGAAGAAGGAATATCAGGAAGGCAACGAGGATGAACAGGCATATCCCGCTGATGAAGCGGTCCTTTTTGCACCCCTCCTCTCCGGATGCCTTGAATACGGCAACGGAAGCGAAACCGTAGAGGATGGTCGCTCCTATGGTCGTGGTGTCCACGATCCAGCCGATAGCCGTCCTTCCGACGAACGGTATAGGAAGCGAAACCAGAACGAGCAGTATTATCGCGTTGACCGGTATCTGCTTGTCGCTTAGCTCTGCGAAGCGGGCCGGAAGGATGCCGTCCTGAGCCACGGCGTAGCAAAGCCTGCTGACGGTGCGCATCATCCCGATCAGGCTGGAGATGACCAGCGCCGCCAGAGACGCCATCAGTATTCCTACTCCCGCGGATCCCATGTAATGATAGGCGGCATAGAACGCCGGAAGCCCTGCTATCCCTTCGAAATCATCCAGACGGCTGATGTAGTCGAACCAGCTCGAGCAGCCTTCAGGATATGCCGTGACGCTCATCAGCACTATGAAGATATACGGCGCCGTGATGACGACCAGCGAGATCACGAGCACCCGGAACATGTTGCCGTGCCTGAACTTGTACTCCGCGGCGGAATGTGACACGCTCTCGAACCCTA
>CACYHM010000444.1 GCA_902774195.1 uncultured Eubacteriales bacterium | reverse complement strand
GGAACTCTTACGGCTTCCTCGATCTCCGCATCACTGACACCGATCTTTCTCATATGAGGAATATGGACCCGGTATGTCTCATTCTCTGTTTCTTTAATGACGGACTGCAGGAACTGCCTGAGGCATTCATCACCGGTCTGGCTCCGGACGAAACTTACTATATCTATGTAATCCAGAAGGTACAGATAATCCTGGATCATATAACGGCGGAAAAGCCCCTCATCGAGGGACCCTTCCGCCATTTCTCTTACAAAAGATTTTTCTGCCGCTTCGCCCCACAGATCCTGTGCGGCCTCATACAGCATATCAGATATTTTCATTGTTTTGATCCTATAGCCTTCTCTGCAATTCCTACTACAATACATATTAGTATAGTTGCGGCTATATCTACAAGGGTACTCCCGATCGGAAGATCTATCGTCATCATCTTTCTGTAAAGAAGGAATCCGGCGAACCAGATGATCAGGTTCTTCACGCATACCGTCTCCGCGTTATGATCCCTTTTGAGGATGAAAAAGTCCGCTATCATGACAGCGATCATCGGAGCAAATACGGATCCTATAAGATACAGAAAGTCTGTAAAGTCGTCCATCGGGAATACTATAGCAGCTGCTGTTCCTATAGCGGCTGCAGCTATCGCGACCTTACGTCCGTCTATCTTCTCAGAAAACAGTTCACTGGAAATACCGGCTGAATAAGCATCGAGGAACGTAGTCGTCACAGTTGACAGAACGATGATTATCAGGCCTGCTATCCCAAGGCCCGCGCTCAGCATTATCTCCGCGATATCCGAAGTGCCCGCCAGCAAAGCGGAGCCCAGTCCGATTATGTACATCCAGCAGCTGACCACTCCGTATACCACTGCCGAACAGGCTGATGCAGCGACAGGTTTCTCTGCCTCTCTGGTGTAATCGCTTATGAGCGGAAGCCACGACAGCGGCATGGCCACATTGAGCTCGATGGCCGCTCCGAACGACAGGCCTCCCTCCGCGGCAGCGGACAGATCGCCTCTGCGGAATATGAGGAACGAGAGCACGACAGTAAGTATGAACAATGCACTCATCGCTATGAGATTCACCTTGCCGAGACTCTTGATGCCTATGATGAGCCAGACTATGATCAGTCCGCCTATGACGACTGCCCAGATCCAGTGACCGCATGGCAATGCTCCGTTTGCGGCAAGGGCTCCGTCATATATCATGATCGCGGTCCACCCGACAAGCTGGAGAACATTCAGCATTGCGAAAAGGAACGCTCCCTTGCTGCCAAAGCTCAGCGTAACGTAACAGTCTCCATGGCGCTCATTCGCCTTTTTCCGCCCATACATCCCGCAAGAAACAGCAGGAAGCAGCCTATGACATGGCCTATGATTATCGACAGCAATCCCTGAGAGAAGCCGAGCGGAGCCAGAAAGGTCCCTGTCATTATTTCGGCCAAACTAACACCCGCGCCAAACCATATCAGCGCGTTCTCAAATACCGAAGTCCTTTTCCCGGTCATAATTACACCTCCCTTATGAACTCTTCAGGAAGGGCGTAATTATGCATCAGCGGGCCCGATCCCTTGCCGAGGTCCAGCATCGCCTCAAGAGCACCTGAAAGGTATGCCTTGGCGTGCTCTACAGACTCTGTGAGGCTGCAGCCTTTGGCAAGATTGGACGCTATCGCACTGGAAAGAGTGCATCCTGTTCCATGCGTATTAGGATTGTCTATTCTTCTGCCCATGAACCACACAGCTTCCCCGCTCTCAGCGCTGAAAAGGATATCGTTGGCATCATTGATGCTGTGTCCGCCCTTGACAAGAGCAGCGCATCCGTAGCGCTCAAAGAGTGTCTTTGCAGCCTTCTCCATGTCAGCCTCAGTCCTGATAGTCATATCCGCCAGGATCTCAGCCTCAGGAATGTTAGGTGTGATGACTGTTGCAAGAGGAAGCAGTCTGGCCTTAAGGGTATCTATCGCAGTATCCTCTATCAGGCGGGCTCCGCTTGTAGCCACAATGACAGGGTCAACGACAATATTGACTGCTTTGTATTCTGTAAGGCAGTCCGCGATGACCCCGATAAGTTCGGATGAGGAGACCATTCCTATCTTGACTGCGTCAGGGAAAATGTCCTCAAACACTGCAACCAGCTGTTTCTTAAGAAACTCCGGTGATGCTTCAAGTATGCCTGTCACGCCGGTGGTATTCTGCGCGGTGAGCGCCGTGATCGCGCTCATTGCATATACCCCATTCATGGTCATCGTTTTGATGTCTGCCTGAATGCCGGCGCCTCCGCAGGAATCCGACCCTGCGATCGTCAATGCTTTCTTCATTTGGTACTCCTTTCCGCTAAAAGCATCCACTTTTGTATAGCGACATCGAGTGGTGCCCCCGGGATGCCGCTTTATTCGATTGTGTATTGTCAGATGCCGGGCTTGCAGCCGGTGCATCATGCTCTCTAAAAACTACCGGTCTGCATCAAAAAGCTCGGCCGCCTCACTAAGTTCACTGATATATATGTCGGCTGCCGCTTTGAGGCCGTCCTGGTCAGGTTCTCCCTTGCAGTCGGCAACTCCGACGGTATGATATCCGGCGGCTGCAGCTGTCCTGAGCGCGTAAAGCGAGTCCTCGAACACGAGCGTCTGCCCGCGCTCCGTCCCCATGTATGCGGCCGCAGCATCGTAGATCTCCGGCGTGTGCTTGCTGGATCCGACCTCGGCGCTCGTGAATATCTTCGGGATGTATTTAAGAAGCCCGTTCCTTTCGAGCGCCGCCTCGACGTGGCCTCTCGGGCTGGACGTCGCTGCGGTGATCTTCACTCCCAGCTTCTCAAGTCCGGCGAGCAGTTCCTCTGCCCCGGCCTTGGCTCCGACTTCGTC
>CACYHM010000443.1 GCA_902774195.1 uncultured Eubacteriales bacterium | reverse complement strand
TCTCCTTTGTGTCGAGATCCTGGATCGTGACGGTGCGGCCTGTCTGTACGGAGTCGTCGCTCTCGTCTGTCTCGTCAACGATGACTGCTGTTCTCAGTATCTCCTCGATATCCGAGATCCTCTCTTCAGTCTCTGCCTGAGCGTCCTTGGCTGCATCGTACTCAGCGTTCTCGCTGATGTCTCCGAGCGAGATGGCTTCCTTCAGTCTCTCTGCATCCTCTTTACGAACGACTGTGATAAGATGTTCGAGTTCGGCATTAAGGCTGTCATAGCCTTCTCTTGTCATTTCGTTGGATTTGTTCGGTGTCATTTCGATTCCCTTTCTTAGCTTATGTGATCACTTGTTTATTTCTTCTATGGTAACGTTTTCGCTCGCGGTGAGTCTCAGTATCGCGGAGTACTTCAGCTTGAATCTCACTGTGTCGCCCACTTTGAGGCTGCCCGCGCAGTCTTCGATATCCAGTATCGTGTGGTCTCCCGACGCCATCGTGACCTCTGCTCCCTCAAGCTGGGGTATCAGGTCGCCGATGTCTCCGTAGTCGGCCCGGCCTATCGCGAGTATCGCGCGCTTCCGGCGTCCCCTGTCTGTGTAGACGGCTTTCTCGCCGAATGCGTTCACACCCAGCTGCCCGATCGGGTGGGTCGGCTTGATGTTTGTCTCTATGACTTCGGCCTCCAGTATGAAGGCTTCGTCGCTGAACGGCGCCTATCCTCAGCATGTTGACCTTCGGAGGCATCACGCCGTCAAAGACAGGCATCAGGCTCGATGTGGCTCCTCCGGATACTATCTCAAGAGGCCTGCCGATCGCTTCCTCTGCAGCCTCTGCCCAGTCTGCGAGCATCAGCATCTTTTCTTCGGTCGGCATCACCGATCCGACGCAGCCGAGGTTCGTGCCTATGCCTGCAAGATGCAGGTGCGGGAGTACGTTCTCCACATACTTCGCAGCGTATACGAGCTCATCTTTTTCGAAGAAGCCCTCGCGGAGATCCCCGAGGTCTGCCATAAGTATGACATTGTGGATCTTCCCTGCCTTTTCCGCTGCCGCCTCGAGAGCTCTCAGCGTATCTGTGCTGCTCTGCAGGCTGTAGTCGCAGATCCCGACCATCTCTTCGAGCTCTGAGAGCATCGGGACTCTTATCATCAGAAGCGGGAGCTTAACGCCTGCCTCTTTAGCCCTTGCGAGCTGCTCGAGTCTCGATGACGCGATCCACTTTGCGCCGCTTTGCTCGTAGTCGAGCGCGACAGACGGCATGCCGGTGGTCGCCTTGATGACTCCGGCAACATCTATGCCCGAGTCCCTGCACCAGCCGACAACAGTCTGCATGTTGTCTCTGAGCGCTCTGTGATCGACTATGAGAGCCGGTCTCTTTCTCATCTTTTTTACCCTTTCTTTTAGTCAGCCAGTTTGTTCTCCTCTACGAACCTTCGTATCTTCATTCCGGTCGTCTTGTTGAACTCGCTCTTCTTTATGACTATATGCTTCACTCTCTTCCAGTCAGGCCAGCCGGCGTTCAGCTTGTCGATCTCGCTGCTCACCAGCGACATAACAGCGCCTTCGTCGTCAGCCCTGTCTCCGAGAGCCTCTCTGACGTTCTCTGTGTCAGGTCTCAGCGTCACATAGATACCGCGCTGCATGCGGTCTTCGTTGTCCTCATCGGCCCAGACCATGCACTCCTCGATGTACGGGCTGCGCGCGATCTTTTCTTCGAGCTCCTCCGGGAAGACGTTCTTGCCGTTCGCGGCGATTATGACGTTCTTCTTGCGGCCAGTGATGTAGATGTAGTTGTCGCTGTCGAGGTGTCCGATGTCCCCTGTGTGGAACCATCCGTTCTCCATGCATGCGGCAGTGGCTTCAGGGTCTTTGTAGTACCCCATCATCACCTGCGGTCCGCGGAAGCAGATCTCGCCGTTGCCGTCTTCATCCTTGTCGACTATCTTGCACTCGGTGAACTGGAACAGCTTGCCCGCCGAGTCGTTTCTCATATATTTCCACTGGTCCGGATTGAGCGCCACCATAGGCGAGGTCTCTGTGAGGCCGTAGCCCTGCAGACACGGTATACCCATGCTCCTGAAGCACGCGAGCACCTTAGGGTCGACCCTGGCTCCTCCGGCGATGAACATGTCGATATTGCCGCCGAACTGCGCCATTATCTTGTTCGCTATAGGCTTCGCCACGTTGAGGCCGATCCTTCCGGTCACGTCGTGCCGCGCGAAGAGCGTGTTCACCAGTTTGTCCTGCCCCTGCTTTCTGAGGGTCTTCTGTATCGTGTTGTAGAACTTCTC
>CACYHM010000442.1 GCA_902774195.1 uncultured Eubacteriales bacterium | reverse complement strand
CGCGCTGCATGTTATCGCGTATCTTCACATCGAACGGGCACCTGGTCTCGCAGACCCCGCACTGCAGGCAGTCTCCGGCATGGCGAGCCAGCGCCTTGTAGTGTCCGCCTTCAGTATCAGGGACTCTGAACTCCGCCGAACCCTCCTTTATGCCATTCGACTCGTTGTGCGCGACGGCAAGGTTCAGGAACTTCGTGACGTCCGCTATGTTGATCTCCGCCGGACACGGATGGCAGTGCGTGCAGTACATGCAGTGCCCGCTCCAGCTCACCCGCGGGAAATTCGCGAAAGCTTCGGCGTAGTCGCGTTCCTCAGGCGAAGTCTCACAGTATGCGATGCTCTCAGCCAACTGCTCAGGATCCCTCGCCCCGGAGCACACCGTCGCCACCGCCGGCCTCGAAAGCGCGTAGCTTATGCACTGAGGGACCGTAAGCGCAGCTCCCGCCGGCGAGAGTTCCTCGCTCAGGATGTCTCCGCCCGCGAAGGCCTTCATGACGGTGATGCCCACGCCCCTGCTCTCGCAGAATTCATACAGGCGCTGTCTTTCGGGATCCATGTTCCTGAAACCGCCCTCGTATACCTCGTCCGCCCAGAGGTCGTCAACGTTCTCGGTGCCCGGAAGCATGTCGTAGACATAGTTCACGCTGAACATCAGCACTTCGATGTCTCCTTCTTCGATCGCCTTCATGGCGACCTTCGGATTGTGCGAAGAAAGCCCGATGTGGCGGATCTTCCCCTCGGCCTTCAGCTGACGCGCGTAGTCGACGATCCCGTTGTCCTTTATGGCCTGCCAGTCGCTGTCGGCGTCCCTCGAACGCCGCCTTCACATCATCAAGGTCGCGGCTCCTCTCATACTGGCCGTTCTTCCATACCGAGGATATGTGCGACTGGATGATGAACTTCTCCCGTCTGCCTTTGAGAGCCTCGCCCAGCGCGGACCTCGCCCCAGGATCCGGCGAGAACAGGTCGAAGTAATTGACTCCCGCTTCTTCCGCCATGTCGAGGAAGCTCTTCGCGTTGCTCTTGTCTTCGACGAAGGCCTCGCAGCCGAGCGCGATCACGCTCACCTCAAGGCCGGTGTTTCCGAGTTTTCTGTATTCCATGTTTTTTCACTCCATTGTATTCATATGATCACAGATTCCAGGTCCCACGCCCTTCTCTGGCGAAGAACAGATAACCGATCAGATCCTTCTGGTATGGTATGAAGCTGCCGTCATCTATCATCGCTTCGATCTCTTCTTTCGACGCCCACCGGGCATCAGCGACCTCCTCCTTCTGCAGCTTCAGTCCGTCGATCGCGCAGTCCAGTTCGATCGTATAGAAGTCATCGAATCCATCGTGGAAATTCACCGTAATGACAGGTCTTCTGTCGCTGAAATCGATGTGCAGCCCCAGTTCTTCGAGAGTCTCGCGCTTTGCGGCACTGCGGCTGTCATCACCTGCGCTTGCTCCGCCGCCGACACTCACATCCCAGTATCCCGGCCAGCGGACGATGTCATCAGCCCTTTTCTGGATCAGCATCTCGCCTTTACTGTTGAATATGCATACGTGGACTACCATCCTGTATGTATCCTCCGGAAGCTTCTCTCCGCGGACAGCAGTCATGCCGGTATGCTCGCGGTCAACAGTGTACAGATCTATCAGTTCTTTCATATGAGGATGTCCTCCATGCCAGAAAGTATATCACAGAACCGTCTAATGGGACCTGGCCCCGTTATTTTCCGTTGTCTCAAAATCGGGCGCAGAATTGTAAATACTATGGAAGCAGGATCTGATGATGGGGTATAATCACGGATGACAGATCCAAGCAGATCAATAATGACAGGCCCATAGGAGGTAATGAAAATGGCAGATAAGGAAATCAGAAAAGACGATAGTTATGCTCAGGAGTTCACTCTGGATGAACTTGAAAATGTATCCGGTGGAGAACAGCGTGAAAAGATCGCCTACGAAAAAAAAGAAAAAGGGAAGAGCAAATCGCGAAAGGAAGTTAACTGAAGTTAATGGGGCCTGACCCCGTTAAACACAACTAACGGGGTCAGGCCCCGTTATTCTTTTTAGTTACCCACAGTATCTCGGGCGGGTGATTCTGCTGGTTCAGCATGTTCACATATGCCGCGTGATACTGTTTCGGGTCGAGCGCCTCCGCCCATTCCATGACGCGCTGCTTTTCTTCCCTGCCCTCATCATGGCCGTCGTACATCACGACCGTGAGTATGCCCCTCGGGCGGAGCGTCCTGAGAGCGCGCGCCAGACCTTCGAGCGTCTCATCAGCCGTCGTGGTGATGCTGTGGTCCCCTCCCGGCAGATATCCGAGATTGAATACAGCAGCGGACGCGCTGCCTTCGGGAACGAAATCGTTCATCGAAGTAAAGGACTCCTTCTGGACGCACACAT
>CACYHM010000441.1:911-2507 GCA_902774195.1 uncultured Eubacteriales bacterium | reverse complement strand
AAACCTGCTGCTGGTGTTCTATTTTGCTGCAGTTTACGATGTATCCTGCTCTGCAGGATGGATCATTGCGGCAGTGTTCGTCAGTTCGGTGGTCGCGATCGCGGCGCCTCCGATACCGGGCGGCGGAGCAGCTGCGTACTCCATGCTGTATCTTCAGATGGGGATCCCTTCGGGCGCGCTTGCTCTGACTCTTGCACTGGACATGCTGCTCGACTTCGTGATCACCGCATTCAGCGTGGCGATCATACAGTATACTCTGATCGATATCGCTGCAGGCATGGGCATGATAAACAAAGACGTGCTGCGAAGCTGAGTTGATTTTTTCACTTCAGTCCGTTATACTGCCATAAGGTTAACAATAAATAACATAGGAGGAATGGGATTATGAAAATCACAGGATTCTGCCCGCTTATCGTAACAAGGAATGCTGACGAGGCTGCGAAGGTATTCGAAGATCTCGGATTCGAAAAGAAACACACAAAAACTGATATCGAAGGCGGAGCGAACACTAACTACGCTCTGAAGGACGCCGAGGGCAACCGCATCAATATCGCGAGCTCGGAAAAGATCCCTCAGGATCTCATGGCGGTAAATATCAATGTGGATAATTTCCAGGAGGCATACGACTTCCTGATCGCTCACGGATTTGTGAATCCGCGCGGAGACAAGGTCACAGATACAAGTTCATCGAGAGCCACACTGCTGTTCTCGCCATCGGGCTTCGCAGTCAATATCGCGGAGCATATCAAGTAAGAAATACAGCTGATCTGAAAGATATCCAATGCCCTGCTTCGGCAGGGTTATTTTTTTCACAAAAAAAGCCTTTCTGCTGTTGCTTTTATTACTGGCCTGCGTTAAAATGTGCGGAGTGTTAAAGGAAACTTGATTTTAAAACTCAGTTTCCATATTATATGGATCATTCCGATACGCTAAAAGTATGGGAAAATATGAGGGAGGTTCAAAATGTTATTTCAGCTTTACAGCAATCATGCGGCAATGCAGATCATCGGCTGGGTGCTCGTCTTCTGCGGACTCATCGCAATGAACGAGATCGGCCGCAGAACAAAGATCGGCGGCATGGCTGTATTCGTAGTCATCCCGACTATCCTTACAGTCTATTTCATCCTCGCACATGTAGGCATGTTCGGCGGATCCGAGAACCCGACTGTTGCTTTCATGGACGGATGGTTCCACTATTTCAAGCTCTATGCTGCTGACATCGGATGCGTAGGCTTCATGATGATCAAGTACAAATGGGGCATCGGAAAAGAGCAGTGGTTCAAGTGGTTCCCGTGGTTCATCGTTGCAGCAAACATCATGATCGCAAACGTTTCGGATATGGAGTCGGCTCTCGCTGCTTTCTCCATCACAGGAGACCTCAGCGGCGCATGGTGGGCATCGAATGAAGGCGTGTTCATCTACGGCGGATGGTGGAATGTTGTCAATGCTCTCGCAGGCATGATCAACATCTTCTGTATGACAGGCTGCGTTCACCTTCTTACTTCGAAGGACAAGAACATGTCTGACATGCTCTGGCCGGATATGACTATCTGGTTCATCGTTGCATACGATATCTGGAACTTTGAGTATACTTAT
>CACYHM010000441.1:0-838 GCA_902774195.1 uncultured Eubacteriales bacterium | reverse complement strand
TATCTCAACCTGCCTACACATTCGTGGTACTGCGGCGTTGCTCTTCTGCTCGCTCCTACATTCGCGAATGCTCTGTGGAACAAGGGCGCATGGATCCAGAACCGTGCCAACACTCTGGCTATCTGGTGCATGTGGGCTCAGGTAGTGCCTGCATTCCAGCTCTCAAGCAGATTCGCTGCAGCTCTTCCGTCGGTATACGGCGGCGCTACAGCAAACGGCATCACAACTATGGATCTGTATGACAAGGCTATCGCTCTCTACAACTCAGGCGCAGGAAAGACTGCACAGGCCGGACAGATCATCTCCGACATGGGCATCACTGCTGACCCTAGAGCTCAGGGCGTTGTAGCAATGCTCGCTATCGCAGCCAACGTTATCTGCATCGCAGTCATCATCAAGCGCTCCATCGAAATGGGCAAGAACCCTTACTCAAACGATGTATGGGCAGGCACAAAGGACTACGAAGAGGCAATGGCAAGAGCCGAAGTTGCATAACACACACAAACAAGCCGGTGACTCACTCACATCACCGGCTTTTTAGTGTCCGCAAAACTATGTTTCATACGTTTTAGATTCCATTTACAGCTCTATCTTGGTAAAATAAAGCAATACAATCGTTACAGAACCAACCCGATTATGGAGGTTACGCATGAAGAAGAGACTAAGACTGACACCAATACTCATAGCCATCATGATGCTACTTGCCATGATGCCGCTAATAAGCGCACCGGCCCATGCCGATGATTCTTACAATCTTTGGGTCGGCGGCGTGCAGGTGACGAGCGAAACTACTGAAGGAGCAGGCTGGAGCTATGACCCGAACAGCAAGACCCTGACG
>CACYHM010000440.1 GCA_902774195.1 uncultured Eubacteriales bacterium | reverse complement strand
CTCCTCGTCTGAAAGTCCGTAGAGCCTCCACACATACGGGTTGGCGCAGAAGGCTCCGCGCCTGGTAGCGATGCCGTATTCATTCGCCAGCTGTTCCGCTACCAGCTGCGAATTGATGTCGCTGAAGTTGAACGTTATGACTCCCACACGGTCGCTGAGATCCTTCGTGTCTCCGTATACTATCGAGTGGTCCATTTTGAGCAGGCCGTCCACCAGCTTCTGGTTGAGAGCCTTTTCATGCGCCTCTATGTTATCGAAGCCGATCTCCTCCAGAACGTCTATGGCCTTGCCCAGGCCAACGACTCCCGGATAATTCGGCGAACCTGCCTCATAGCTCTTCGGAGGATCTGCATATTCTACCCAGTCGTCTCCCACGATGCGGATCGTGCCGCCGCCGTAGAACTTCGGCATATGCCCCATCAGATCATCTGTCAGACCGACCACCGCTCCGCCGCCGTATGGGGAGTACATCTTATGAGCGGAGAACACGAAGAAGTCTATATCATCATCAGGACCGTCTTCGCCAAGCATCGAGAACTTCCTGTGAGCAACGATCTGCGCCCCGTCTACGATGATCTTCGCCCCGTACTTGTGCGCGAGCTTCGCGACCCGGTGCACATCCGTCACATATCCTGTCACATTCGAGGCCGCCGTCACGGAGACGAATTTGACCTTGTTGTTCTGAAGCTGTTTCTCGATCTCATCGTAGATGACGCGCCCCTGATCGTCCACTTCGGCATAGATCACAGTGCCCAGCTCACGCCACGGCAGATCGTTCGAGTGATGCTCTATGCGCGTAGTAAGTACAAGATCGCTCTTGTCCTCTATCATGGCAGACGCGAGCTTGTTGATGCCGTCTGTGGTGTTGTTTACATAAAAGACGGTGTACTTTTCAGGATCAGCCCCCACGAACTTGATGACCTTGTCCTTAGTTTTGTTATAGACATCTGTCGAATGATTCGACTTTGGAGAAGTACCTCTCCCGATGGAGCCGTACTTTTTGAGTTCTTCGTTCACCTCGTCCGCAACAGGCTGGAGCGCAGGCGTGGTCGCAGCGTTGTCAAAGTTCGTGACGGCCATTTTGCTGCCGTTCCCGAGCTCCATCTCCTCATCGAGACCTATGACATAGTCCCTGATGTTGTCGATCGTATAGCCCCCGTCCGCTTTCTTTTCATCGTTATTACCGGCACTGCCGGACTGTCCGCATGACGCCAGCGTGCAGATGATCATGCAGAGCGCCGTCAGCAGCGCCAGACTCCTCTTCTTCTTATCCATAACCCCTCCTGTCAGCATTTCTGCTATTCCACCTCAACAGCAGTCTTTATATATTCAAGCGTATTTGCAAATGCCTTCTGAAGGATCTCATCGGGCAATTCAGTCGGGAAAACATATCCGGCTCTCGACAATCCCGCAGCCACGTTATCACATATGAATTCGATGACATCAAACAGCGTTACATCATCCGGACAATGTCTTTTCAGATGATGCCTTTCCAGTTCACAGTAATGCAGGTTTGCCCATTCGCCTTCCTCAAAATCCTTTTCTCCTCTGATGGCGGATGTCAAAAGTTCGTAAAACATAGTCGCTTCTGTGACTGTTGTTGGATTCACTGAACTCTTCCCTGCTTGGAACGTAAGCGGCGGTTCTTGAGTCACCCAGACTGTTCTTCTTTATCGTGATCTTTTCCATCAAGTCCCCTCCATTGATCCCGGTTTTGTCTCTATGTATTGCTGCACCAATATGATATCACATTTCACTAAAAACGGCCGCCTCACGTGAAGCGGCCGGATCAGCACATCATTATACGTTCTTCCCCATCAGGCGGAAACTGCACGACGATGTCCTGTTCAAAGAATACTTAGAACTCTGTAGAGTCCCCTTTAGAATATACATGCTCATGACTAAAGAGATGGTCTTCGATCCGCCACTTTAAAAATGCCCCCGAAAGTGTCTCCCCGCACCATTTGCATGTCCAGGTATTATTTTCACCACTGCCGCCTGCGACCCTCTCAAGGTCTTCAAGCGAAAGCTTATCAAGCTGTTCATTAATTGTTGCCTTAAGTTCTTCTCTTCTTTTTTCGTCACTCATTTTGAGTCCCCCTTGTATCGCCGTTTTTTAAGTTCATATTCCTCGTTTCAATCTACATATTTTAAATACTTCTAGTACAGCGCTGA
>CACYHM010000439.1 GCA_902774195.1 uncultured Eubacteriales bacterium | reverse complement strand
CGTTTGCTTACACAGGAGTCACCGGCGGCTTTGTTATGGTAGTTGCCGACGACCCGGGTCAGCACAGCTCGCAGAACGAGCAGGACAACAGAAACACAGCCAAGTCGGCAAGGCTTCTGATGCTGGAGCCTTCGGACTCGCAGGAGTCGAAGGACTTCATGAAGAAAGCGTTCGCGCTGTCGGAGAGATTCGACATGCCGGTACTCTTCCACGTCACTACAAGAACATGCCACTCCAAGGGCATCGTAGAGCTGGGCGAGAGAGAAGAAGCAGCTGTTCCTGATTACGAGCCAAAGATCAAGAAATACGTTACTGCACCGGCAAACGCAAAGGTGCTGAGAGCAACACTCGAGGAGAGAGTCGCAGCAGCCAGGGAATTCTCCAACAACTGCGAGTTCAACAGAGCCGAGATGCACAGCACAAAGATCGGCGTCATCACATCAGGCGTTTCGTATCAGTATGCAAGAGAAACATTCGAAGACAATGCTTCGTACCTCAAGCTGGGACTTACGTTCCCTATGCCGGACGAACTTATCAAAGACTTCTGCTCCAAAGTAGACAAGGTCTACATCGTGGAGGAGATGGATCCGTACATCGAGGAGCATGTAAAGATGCTCGGCATCGAATGCACAGGCAAGGACGTTATTCCTAAGTTCGATGAACTCAACACGGACATCGTGAGAAAGGCATTCCTCGGCGTGGAGCCTGAGACTTACAAGTCGGACATGCAGACAGTCGTCAGACCTCCTGCACTCTGCGCAGGCTGCCCTCACAGAGGACTCTTCTACGCGCTGTCGAAGAGAAAAGGCCTCATGATCACAGGAGACATCGGATGCTACACGCTCGGAATGGCTCCTCCGCTGAACGCCGTACATACGACCATCTGCATGGGCGCATCGCTCTCTCAGGGCCACGGCGCATCGATCGCTCTCAAGGACGCCGGCAAGGACACAAAGGTCGCCAGCGTTATCGGAGACTCGACATTCTTCCACACAGGCGTAAACTCCCTGATGGATGCCGTATATAACAGCGGCCACAACCTGTCGATCATACTCGACAACCGTATCACGGGAATGACAGGCCACCAGCAGAACCCTGGCACAGGCTACACACTGATGGGCAAGGAAGCTCCTGAGGTAGATATCCCTGCACTCTGCAAGGCTATCGGCGTCAAGGAAGAGAACATCATCACCGTCAACCCTAACCACCTCGACGAGGTCAACGCCGCGCTCGACAAGCTGCTGCCGAAGGACGAGCCTACAGTACTCATCACAAGATGGCCGTGCGTGCTCAAGAAGTTCAGCCAGCAGGATCTCGACGAGTTCCCGACCCTGCACAAGACACAGTGCAAGATCGATCAGGACAAGTGCAAGAACTGCAAGATGTGCGTAAAGACCGGATGCCCGGCTCTGATCTCCACAAAGGAGAAGGTAGTCGTGGACTACACAAGCTGCAACGGATGCACAGTCTGCTAATGAGTGAAGTAAAGAATATCCTCCTGGTAGGAGTAGGCGGACAGGGAACTATCCTGGCCAGTAAGATCCTCACATCCGGACTCATGAAGGCCGGTTACGACGTAAAGATGAGCGAGATCCACGGAATGTCCCAGAGGGGCGGATCCGTATCCACTCAGGTCAGATTCGGAGACAAGGTATACAGCCCTATCGTAGGCAGAGGATCGGCAGACGTTATCGTGGCGTTCGAAGAGATGGAAGCTCTCAGATGGCTCGACCACCTCAAGATCGGCGGCACGATGGTCATCAACGATTTCCAGATCCAGCCGGTACCGGTAAACCTGGGCAACGCTGAATATCCTGAAGGCATCATCGAGCACCTCAAGAGCATCTGCGATGTAAAGGCATTCAAGGCAGCCGAAGTAGCTACAGAGCTCGGAAACCCTAAAGCCATGAACATCGTACTGCTCGGAGCGCTCATCAAGGCCATGGGCGGTCTCGACGACATCGACTGGGATGCAGAGATCGAAGCCAACGTAAAGGCGAAGTTCATCGACCTCAACAAGAAGGCGTTCCACGCAGGATACGACCTCGGCTAAGCGTCATGCTTACACGGCCCGCTCGCATGAGCGGGCTTTTTATTTCCTTGAATCCGGCCTTACGGCGTGGTAGTATAACAGACGCCGGCTGAGGGAGTCGATCCCCGGCGGCAAGCAAGGAGGAGACGATGAGAACACTGATGATGCTCGCGAGCGTCGCGATGATAGGCTCGGGCATATTCTGCATAGCAAACGGAACGGCGGCGTTTCTGACAGTCGCTTTTGTTATAGGCCTGGTATTTCTGGTGCTCGGAGCAGTCGAGCTGCTGGTCAGCAGCAGAGCGGACTTCGACGAAAGCGAAGCAGGTGTAAGCATCACCAAGGACGGAGTCATAATGCTGCTTCTGGGAGCTGCGGTCATAGCCGGACAGATATCAGATGATCTGCGGCTAAGAAAAGGATGAACAGCGATGCCATTTAGAATAGTACGAAATGATATAACAAAAATGAAAACGGATGCTATTGTCAACACGGCAAATGAGTATCCGGAAGTCGGACCGGGATGTGACCGGGCTGTTTACGAGGCGGCCGGCTATGACGAACTGCTCGCTTATCGAAAGGAACACATCGGTTTCGTCAAACAGGGAGAAGCTTTTTTGACGCCGGGATTTAATCTTCCGGCAAAATATAT
>CACYHM010000438.1 GCA_902774195.1 uncultured Eubacteriales bacterium | reverse complement strand
ACCATCGATTTGCCCTGCACGGCAGGCTGGGCCACGAGGGTATCGATGTCGACTCCCGTTATCGATTTGATCGTATTGATGGCGGCTATGCCGTCGGCGCCGCCCCTCTTCGCCGCAAGGGCCATCGGCACCATGTCCGTGATGTTAGGCGTCAGCTTCACAAGCACCGGCAGCCTCGTCCCTCTCTTCACGGCCCTCGTGAACCTCTCGATCAGCTCTTCGGACTGCCCTATGGTCATGCCAAGGTCATCATTCTCCATGTTAGGACACGAGAAGTTGCACTCTATGACGGACGCGCCGGCTTCTTCGAACCTCGAAGCAAGGCTGGTCCATTCGTCCTCGTTCTGCCCCATTATAGAAGCGATCAGCACCTTGCCCGGGAATTCCGCTCTGAGTTTTCTGAAGATCTCGAGGTTCTCCTCGACCGTATGGTCGGAAAGCTGCTCTATGTTCTTGAATCCGCAGAACGCGTTGGCGTGGCTCCTCATGGCCGAGAACCTCGGCGACGCCTCGTTCTGCGTCAGGCTGCATATGGTCTTGAAAGAAGCCCCCGCCCATCCGGCCTCGAAGGCTCTTTTGCACATGTCATATGTGCTCGAGACTACGGATGATGAGAGCAGAAACGGATTCTCGAGCCTCACGCCGCAAATGTCAGCAGACAGATCGACTGCCCCGAGCTTTGCCGCAGGCAGATGTTCATGCTCCTCGCGAAGCTCCATGTTCACGCGCCGTATCTTTACCGGCCCCCCTGTCTCCGCAAGAACACAGGCGTCCATACACGGCGCGTTGCAGTAGGTGCAGTCCGTATCCCCGAGCTTCCTGTCCGCTCCGATATAGTTCTCGAGGTAAAGCGACCTGAGTATATCGCCCACCGGCGCCTTCTGCGGACAGGCGGCAGTGCACTGCGGATCATGACAGAGCAGGCACCTGCTCACTTCGGATTTATCGACAGTCAGCGAATCCGTAAATTTCCTGTTTTCCATTTCTCTTTGCCCCCTTACATGTCTGTTTACTCTGTCTTCATGTCGTAAACGAATATCTCGTGTATCTCTTCGTCATAGCCTTCGTAAAAACCCTTCGGCATTCCTTTGACTATGACCGCTCCCCTGTTGTAGCTGACGAGCATCTGCTTCTTGTTTCTGTCGAAAGAGATGCCCTCGATCTCTCCCTGCCGGGTCACATCATCGAGAGTCTTCGCCATGGACACTGTGAACCCGTCCTTGTCCGGATCCACGAAGCACTTGTATACATGGTCAGGCTCATCGTCATCCGCTGAGCCGTCATCCGCAGTAATATACATCCAGCCGTCATAGTACGCGACTCCCTGTATGAGCTGAGGAGGCTCATTCATGCGCACTTTGCCCAGGTACTCCCCGCTCTTCAGATCGTACCTGTACAGATAAGCGGCGTTTTCGTCCTCGCCCCATGAGCACATCCACATCGACTCATGATCGGGCTCGACCGCTATGCCGGACACCTCTTTCTGGCCGCTGCTCTCATCGAACATGAACGTGCGCTTCAGCTGCAGTGTCTCAGCATCATAAACGGCCATCTGGATGTTGGACGCGGCCCCGTCCATGAAGTACTCGACTCCGGCATATATCTCTGCCGGCGTATATCTCTCCGTTATACGCGTCGATATCGCCTATGTGATTTACCTCGGCATCGAAGGCCGTGAACGGTTCGGTTTCTGTTTTTATCCGCTCCCAGTCAGCGTCATAAACGGAAAGCGTGGTGCTCCCGCTCACATAATATCTGCCGTCCTCCCAGGCGATGCCCTGTCTGCCGTCCACGGCATGGGACGACTCGAGCGTGTATACGGTTTCCACAGGTCTTGCACTCCCCTCTTCATCTGCCGGCTTTGATGCGCAGGCAGTGATGCCCGCCGCCAGCATGACGGATAAAGCTGTGATCAGGATCTTTTTATCGACTCTCATACGGCCGCCCTCCTGTCCGCATCAGCGGCTGCTGAATATCTTATACGAGATGTAGCTCGCGGCCACATCGCACATGAGGACGATCAGCGCTGTCTTCGGGTCAAAATGAAAATATGAAAAAATGAATATGACCGCCAGTCCAATGTAATG
>CACYHM010000437.1 GCA_902774195.1 uncultured Eubacteriales bacterium | reverse complement strand
ATGGTGATCGCTGCGTTGCCCCCGTTGTTGATGAGGGCGAGAGTCAGAAGCGTCATATTTGCCACACTGTGCTCAAAACCCGTAGCAAAGAACGCGAGTATGCACCAGAAGACCATGATGAGCTTTCCGGCCTCCGACCTGCATCTGAAGCCGCACCATACCGCCAGACAGACCAGGGTATTGCACAGCACGCCTCTTGCCAGAAGAGGAACGAATCCCGCGGTCATCTTCGCTGCCGCGGCGTTTGTCATCGCAGTGAGCGTTGCGTCGCTGTACAGCCCCGTCAGATCATATATGACAGCCAGGAGAATGCTCCCGGCGAGGTTCCCGAGCCAGCACACGGCCCAGAGCCTTATGACACCGGCAGCCGTGACCGTCTTTCTGAGAAGGCCCGCCGTCATGACCATGTTGTTTCCCGTGAAGAGCTCGGCTCCGGCGATGACCACGAGCGACAGGGCGACGCTGAACGCACAGCCCATGACGAGCTTTGTGAATGGTGATCCCGCCATCGCGCCGCTCAGAGTGAATACGAGCAGCACTCCGAAGCCTACGAACATTCCCGCAAGAACGGACAGCAGAAAATAGCCGCCCGGATTCTTCTTCAGAAGAGCGGATTTCGCGGCTGCCGCGTTCGCTGCTGCTGTGTAGTCTTCGCTGAACATTCAGTGCCTTTCTATATATGCAGGAAGAGTCCCGCCATGATGAAATACGTGCAGAGGGATATCATATCGGTGATCGACGCCATCATAGGTCCTGCCATCAGCGCAGGGTCTATGCCGATCTTCTTTGCCAGCATAGGAAGCATCGAGCCTATCAGCTTCGCGATCATTACGATGAGTATCATCGAGACGCATACTGTGACCGCGACCATAGGCGGATTGTGATCGAGATAGACTATCCTGAAGTAGTTGAGCACGCTGAGGCAGATACCGACGATCACGCCGACTCTTATCTCCTTCCACATTACCTTCAGGAAATCTCTCTTATCTCCTTCCACATCACCTTCAGGAAATCTCTCAGTTCAAGCTCTCCTGTGGCCATACCGCGGATTATAAGCGTCGAGGACTGCGAGCCCGAGTTGCCGCCGGTGCCCATCAGCATCGGCATGTATATGACCAGCTCTATCACAGCCGACATGGCGTGCTCAAAGTTACGCAGTATGCCGCCCGTGATGAAGTATGAACACATCAGAAGGAACAGCCACGGCAGTCTGGCCTTTACATGCTGCCATACCGACATGTCGAGGTACTCCTTGTCGGTCGAGTCGATAACGCCGCCCATACGCTCGATATCCTCTGTGGTCTCTTCTTCGATGACCTCGAGGATGTCGTCTACGGTGACGATACCGACAAGTCTGAATTCATTGTCCACGACCGGGATGGCCAGATAGCCGTACCTGGTGAAGAGGTCCATTACCTCCTCCTGGTCGTCGTCGACATGAGCGACGACAGGGTCCTCATGCATGATGTCCTCTACCAGGGTGTCATCCGGCGATATAACGAGCGACTTGAGCGAAACTACTCCGATCAGCTTGCGCCCTCTGTCGAGAACGTAGCAGGTGTAGATCGTCTCCGAGTCGAGTCCCACTTCCTTGATGTGTTCGAGCGCCTGCTTTACCGTATCCGTCTTCTTCAGATTGATGTATTCCGGCGTCATCAGAGAGCCGGCAGTATCATCCTTGTACTTGAGGAAGGTATTGATGAGCTTGCGCTCGTTTTTAGGTGTCTTCTCGAGAATCTTGTCTACGATGTTCGACGGAAGCTCCTCGAGTACGTCGATCATGTCGTCGAAGTCGAGTTCGTCGAGTATGTATTTGATCTCGGGATCGGTGATTATGTTTATGATATCGATCTGATCATCTATGCTGAGCTCGGCGAACACATCGACGCTGATGTCCTTCGGAAGCGCTCTAAAGAGGACGACCATCCTCTGGAGGTCGAATTCACGCCTGATGTCCACCAGCAGTTCAGCTATCTCTACTTCATTATGCTTAAGGAGTTCGTCTCTGGCCTGGAAGTATCTCTTGGTCTCGAGAAGCTCGACTATCCTGATGAGGGACTCATCATATGCCTGATCCATGTCAGGAACCATATTTACATTCTCCATCGGTCTGTCCTCCTTTCCGTTCCTTCGTCTCAGTTTCCTCTGATCATCGCGACAGCTTCATCTTCGGTTATGATGGCGACTCCGAGCTCGCGCGCCGTCCTGTTTTTGGACGAGCCGGATCCCGGGTCGTTCGTTATGAGATAATCCGTCTTTGCGGATACCGAGCCTGCGACCTTGCCGCCCTCGGCCTCGATCTCGGCCTTGAGGTCCTTGCGGTTCGCGTAGTGCTCGAGGCTTCCGGTGATGACGAAGGTCTTTCCCTCAAGGGAAGTGCCCGCCGCTTCAAAGCTCTCATCGAGCGTCAGAAGTCCGAGCAGTTCCGCTGTGACGGCCGCGTTTTTCTCATCCGCGAAGTACGCCGCGTAGTCCTTTGCCATCACATCGCCTACTCCGTCTATATCCTTCAGTGCCTCTTCATCGAGGGACTGTATCTCTGCCCTTCTGTTGCGGCAGGCTCTGCATATGATGTTCGAGTTCTGAACACCTATGCCTGGCACCCCGAGGCCGTACAAAAGCCTCGCCGGCGTT
>CACYHM010000436.1 GCA_902774195.1 uncultured Eubacteriales bacterium | reverse complement strand
CACGGCGCCATCCCTGCCATGCCGACAGCGGACGAAGTGGCAGCATGCATGAAAAAGCAGTCCTGAGAAAAGTTGAAAACGGCCGGTCTGAAACCGGTCGCGTACATAGTTACTGCAAAAGACGCCTGTCTCCGGAGCACCTGACCGGAGCGGCATGGATACAACAAGAGAAAAGTGAAAAAAGAAAAGACAGCTGAGAAAAAGACCGGAAAGGCCAAAAGCGCCGCAAAGAAACGCCGCAGCGTATTCGGCGAGAGGCTTGCGGAGTATTACGATGAGCTCAAATGGCTCTACATGGAACTGTACGATGATGAGGCGGCTTTCGATTACTTCGTGAAGATGCTTAAACGAAGATGAGGCGGCTTTCGATTACTTCGTGAAGATGCTTAAACGAAGCTACGGCGAGCGCAAGCAGACTCTGAAGGACGTCGACGCGAGAAGGGCCGGAAACCCGAATATCCATCACTCCAACAGGATGATGGGCATGATGCTGTACACCGAGAATTTCGCGGGCGATCTCAGAGGCGTAAAGGACAGGCTCGAGTACTTCAAGGAATGCGGAGTCAAGTACATCCACCTGATGCCTCTCCTGGATACACCGGAACAGGGCAGGAGCGACGGGGGCTATGCCGTCTCCGACTTCAGAAAGGTGAGGCCGGATCTCGGAACCATGAAAGATCTCGAGGCGCTTACCGCCGCCTGCCACAGAAGGGGCGTACGCGTGTGCCTCGATTTCGTGATGAACCATACGAGCGAGGATCACCCGTGGGCAAAGGCCGCCAGAGACGGAGATCCGTCCGCGCAGGGGAGGTACTTCTTCTACGACAACTGGGACATCCCGGCACAGTACGAAAAGACCATGCCGGATGTTTTCCCTGAAACAGCGCCGGGAAACTTCACATATCTCACGGACATAAACAGGATCGTCATGACGACCTTCTATCCGTTCCAGTGGGATCTCAATTACGCGAACCCGATGGTGTTCAACGACATGACTGATAACCTGCTCTACCTCGCGAACCGCGGGGTGGACATCATCAGGCTCGATGCTGTGCCGTACATCTGGAAGCAGCTCGGCACCACCTGCCGCAATCTGCCGCAGGTGCACAGCCTGACCCGGATGATGAATATCGCCTGCAGGATAGTCTGCCCGAGCGTCCTGCTGCTGAGAGAGGTCGTCATGGAGCCGAGCAAGGTGGTGCCTTATTTCGGCACACAGGACAAGCCTGAGTGCGACATGCTCTACAATGTCACGACGATGGCGACCATCTGGCATACGCTTGCGACCAGAGACGTCAGGCTCCTGAGGCATCAGCTCGGGCAGATCGCGGATCTGCCGGCCAACTGCATATTCCAGAATTACCTGAGATGCCACGATGACATAGGCTGGGGCCTCGACTACGATTATCTCGGATGGTTCGGCGTAAAAGAGGCCGAGCACAAGAAATACCTGAACGACTGGTTCACCGGCAGGTGGGGGATCAGCCCTTCGAGAGGAGAACTCTACAACGACTCAGAGAAGTTCCGGGACGCCCGGCTCTGCGGGACGACCGCGTCGCTCTGCGGCGTCGAGTCCGCTGTTTACGAGGGCAATGAGGCGGCGCTCGATCTCGCGGTCGCGACCGATGTGATGCTGCATGCCTGTATGCTGACCCTGAGAGGCATACCTGTTCTGTACAGCGGAGATGAAGTCGGGATGCTGAACGACTACACCTACCACGATGATCCGGGCCGCTGGTCCGACAGCCGCAACATCCACAGGGGGAAGTTCGACTGGGAGCAGGCTGAGAACAGGCACGATCTGTCGACACCGGCAGGCAGGATATTCCACGAGATCCGGCATCTCGTGATGATAAGGAAATACAACGACATATTCCATTCCGACGCGAAGCTCTATCCGGTGGATACCGGCGACGACAGGGTGCTCGGCATGGTGCGGGAGTACAACGGCAAGCGAATGCTCGGACTCTTCAACTTCTCCGAGCATTACTGCAGGACCGAGATCGAGACCAGAGACCGTATCGACATGGCCGTGCCTGAAAGGG
>CACYHM010000435.1 GCA_902774195.1 uncultured Eubacteriales bacterium | reverse complement strand
ACTCCCTCCGGATCGGACACTTTCGTTCCGAGCATCTGATAGCCTCCGCAAATGCCGAACACAGGCACGCCTTCCCTGCTCAGTCTTATGATCTCATCCGCAAGCCCCTGGCCGCGCATCCACTCAAGATCCGCGATCGTGCTCTTAGAGCCGGGGATCACTATCATGTCGGCGCCCATGAGTTCAGCGGGCTCACGGACATATCTGACCGATACATCAGGGTGCTGTCCGAACACATCGAAGTCAGTGAAGTTGGATATCTTCGGAAGCCTCACCACGGCTATGTCCACGAGTCCCCTTCTGTCCGCCGCGAGCCTCTCCGAGAGCGAATCCTCATCCTCGATCTTTATGTCAATATAAGGGACGGTACCGACGACCGGGACCCCGCATTTTTCTTCGAGCATCTTGATGCCGCTGTCCAGCAGCGAGGCGTCCCCCCTGAACTTGTTTATGATGAGGCCCTTCACTCTCTCCTTTTCGCTGTCCTCAAGGAGCATCAGCGTGCCGAGGAGCTGGGCGAAGACGCCGCCCCTGTCTATGTCCCCGACGAGGAGCACCGGAGAGTCGACCATCTCCGCGAGGCCCATGTTGACTATGTCGTTCTCTCTGAGGTTGATCTCTGCGGGCGATCCCGCGCCTTCTATGACTATTATATCGAAGCTGTCTTCGAGCTTCCTGAAGGCTTCCTTTATGAGCGGGACCAGCTCAGTCTTGAATCTGAAGTAGTCGCGGGCCACTATCACCTGCGAGCCCTGATCATCGGTCGGCTTCAGCAGTATGGGATTCATGCATACCAGCGGTTCGATGCCCGCAGCTTCAGCCTGGACCGCCTGAGCTCTGCTCATCTCAAGGCCTTCCTTCGTCGCGAAGGAATTGAGGGCCATGTTCTGCGATTTGAACGGGGCTGCCCTGTACCCGTCCTGCCTGAATATGCGGCAGAGTCCGGCAGCAAGAAGGCTCTTGCCGGCATTGGACATCGTGCCCTGGACCATTATTACTTTAGCCATCCGATCCCAGTCCTCCGAGAAAATCCGCATACAGCCTGCTCAGCCTGCCCTCTTCGAGTCCGTAGAGAGAGCTGAGCCTTCTGTCGCTGAATACTTCGTCCGGCTTGCCGGACATGCATATGCCGCCTTCAGAATCGATGCAGAGAAGCTCATCCGCCGTTATGTATGCGAGCTCGAGCTCGTGCATCGACATGATGACTCCTATCTTTCTGTCTCTGACCAGCTGGTTTTATACTTTTCAGCAAATACAAAACTCATGATCTCCTCCTTTTGCTTTCCTCCACCAATCATTGCCAACAGAAATAATGCAGTTTAGGTTCTGCAAGTTACCAGCAAGTTAAATCACATCAAATCATGTGGCAATATGCGCAGAATTCTTATTCGCTTCAGACTTCAGACAATCACAATATGGAATCAGTAAAGAATCCTTGCGGCTGCAGCAGCTGCAGAGCTTTGACGAGGTACGCATACGCCATAGGATCAACGCTGTGGATATAATTGATTCGTTTCATTCCCTTAAGGGTGAATGCAAAATCTTTATATGCTTCAGGGTCAGAAACACGTTCGAAGGAGTCGGCTTTTGTCAGCAGGCAAGCTGCGAGGTACATGATTTCGCACGCCAGCATTCCTGCATTTTCTCCATTGATCCTGCCGCGGAAGATATGGCCTTGAATGGCGTTGATTCCGGTCAGATAATAGCGGTAATCATCCGGGCGAATCCCGTTTCGGCCCATAATGCAGAGGCAGCTTTGAATCGTATCCAGAAGCACCTCCTCTGGCTGAATGGACAAACCGCGGTATCCGGCTTCCAACTGGACCACATGATCGTACACTGTTGCAACGATCTGGTAATCGTCCATCTCCTGGAGCAATGTCCAGCAGTCAAACATTTGCTTTATGATTTCAAGCTCTTTATCAATGCCAAAAGGAATGCCGGTTGTATGCGGGGCAAAGGCAGTCAACTTATCGCCAAGAACACAGTTTTTATCCGGAACAGTCACAAGCAAGCTGTCTCCTTCGCTCATAAGAAGTCTGCTTTGCACTGGCATGGTTATCAGCTTTGAATAGGGATTGTCCTCAAACACAATGTCCAGCAGAATACTGATTTCCTTTCCCTGTCTTGGCGAATTGAACTGGAAACGGAAATGCCGTTTTTCGATGCCGTTGTTCCCTTTGCGGATGTTTTCCTTTACATCCTGAAAAGGAAATATTTGACCGGCTTGCTGAATGAAGCCATCCACATCTGTGCCTGGCGCAACGATGATGTCTATATCCGTGCTTAACCGTCTCGGTTCATCCAGCAGGATCAGAAGCGATGTCCCGCCTTTGAAGATGAAAGGCATCTTGACACGGCACAGAGCTTCGAGCAATCCGAATGCAAAAACGGTCCTCTCCAGAATAGATGGATCTGCTCCTGTTTGCTTTCTCAGATA
>CACYHM010000434.1 GCA_902774195.1 uncultured Eubacteriales bacterium | reverse complement strand
GAAGTACCACTCCGTCAGCTTCAGATTTTGAAGATCGTCCCTCTTTTTGATCTTTACCTTTATCAGGACGGCTGTCAGCAGGGCGCCGACCCACTGCGCCAGGACCGTGTAGAACGGAGCCATCGCAGAACCGTATGTCTCTACAGGCCAGATGACCTTCGTATCCATCTTTATAGGATTCGCAAGATATTCCGCTACCGCGGCCTCGTTGTTCGATAGCAGCCCGCTGAGCCGACGTATCAGCTCGTTGCCCGCAGCGTTCGACAGAAGGCCCGCCACGGCGTCAGAGCCGTCCTTTACCGACTTCAGCGTCGCGGTCGTGCTGTTGATGCTGCTGCGCAGTTTGCCCAGAGACGAATCATAGCCCGACATGAGATCCGCCATTTTGCCGAGATCGCTGTTTGCCGTTTTGAGAGAGGTCCTGTAGGATGCCATGGCCTTTCTCGTAGTATCGAGAGCGTCCGCCAGTGTCGATCTTATGTCTGCCTGTATCTGTCTGCGTATCTCTTCTGTCAGCTTGCTCGATCTTATGTCTGCCTGTATCTGTCTGCGTATCTCTTCTGTCAGCTTGCTGGCGGCGTCTATGTCCTTCACGAGCTTGTCGAGCGCATCGTTTCGCTCCTGTTCGTTCATGTTGACATCGAGAGCCGCAAGGTCGTCCGAGATATCTCCGAGCTTGTTCGCGAGCTGTGAGAACTCTGATGCAAGCACCGTATATCCGGCCGAACTCAGCGCCTTCGCATGCTCCTTCGCATCCCTCTGAAGCGAATCGACCTCCATCTTGTGTCTGTCTCTGTCAGTCAGCACATACAGTCTGAAGGCCGCTTCGTCAGCCCCCTGTACTCTTTCTATGACTGTCTTCAGAGAAGCGAGTGTGTTCGATGTCTTATCGGCATGTTTTGCGGCATCGTCTCTCACCTTCGTATCGCTCTGCTTCGGCAGTTTCTTTTCGGCCGAATCGAGTATCGCGTCGTTTGCATCGAGCACTTCCTGGGCGCTGCCTATCATGGCGTCAGATGCATCCAGAAGACTGTCCGCTGAATCCGTAAGGGCTCCCGCAGATTCAGAGAGAGCTATCGCGCCGTTCACATCGCTGCTGAGTTCCTCCGCCCTGCGGGACAGGTCGGAAAGCACCTCCGCAGGATCATACCCGCCCGCCTCCGCAACGGAAGCCGCACCGGTGACGTATGACGTCAGTGTCTCGACGAAGGCCGCGTTGACCTGCTCCTTGAGAGCCGTCTGCGCCTTGCCGGTGATCTTCGGCGCTATGGCGTTCTTTTTTTCGTTCTCGTAGTACTTTATCTTCGGGTTGATGAGGCTCCCCTGGATGAAACTCAGAGCGTCCTCGCTGAATTCCTCCGGTATTACTATGGCTGCGTAATAGGTTCCCGCGTAAACGCCCTCTTTTGCCTCTTCTTCGCTGTCGACAAAGGTCCATCCGATGGCGTCATTAGCCTCTAAGGCCTCGACTATCTTATCTCCGACATTGATCTCAAGGCCCGACGCGCCGGTCCCCCTGTCCTCGTTGGCGACCGCGACCGCTATGCGCCCTGTCGCGTCGGACTCGTAAGGAGACCAGTTCGAGAATATATTGAACCACGCGTAAAGGCACGGGACTATGCACAGTCCCAGCACGGTGATTATGGCCACCACGCTGCCGGTTATTTTGCGCAGATCATGTTTCATTATGTTGAGGATGTTCTTCATTTCTCATCCTCTCTTTCCGGCTTTACCGCCCGCTCAACGACCTTGTTGTACGGTCTTCCGGTATATCCCGATCTTACAAGCTCAGCGACGTGCTCGTATATCCTGTTATGGACCTCAGCGGAGTCAGGTATGAGCACGCCGAAGTCCGCCTCTTTTTCGGTCACGTCCTCGAGGGTCTTTCTCAGGGAATCGTCGATGAATTCTATGCTGATCAGATAGATGCAGACAGCGAACATGCAAAGCACCCAGATGATCAGGAACACCACCCTGTCGCTGTCCGTGAGCAGCCGTATGATGATCAGTATTACCGGGAGCAGTCCAAGCAGGATCAGACCGACTCTGATCCTCTTCTTGTTGTTCGCGTGCATCGCCTCCCCTCTTTCAAGGAGGCGTTCGTACAGTTCTACGTAATGGCGGTCCTGCTCAGACATCACAGCACCTCCGTTTCTTCGATCTTCTCGGACACGAATTCGTTCATCGCTATGAACGGCTTTCTGACGAAGAGTCCGATCGCAAGGGCCA
>CACYHM010000433.1 GCA_902774195.1 uncultured Eubacteriales bacterium | reverse complement strand
CGGAGGTTGGATCATGTGCACAGCAGCAACATATAAGACAAAAGACTTTTATTTCGGCAGGACCTTTGACTACGAGTTCTCATACGGAGAAGAAGTCGTGGTCACGCCGAGGAACTACCCGTTCGAATTCAGGACGAAAGGTAAGATGGAAAACCATTTTGCAATGATCGGAACGGCATTCGTAATGCAGGACTATCCGCTCTACTACGAAGCGGTGAACGAAAAAGGCCTTGGCATGGCGGGTCTTAACTTCGAGGGCAACGCCTGCTATTTTGAAGCGGCCCCGGGCAAAGACAACATCACTCCTTTCGAGTTTATCCCGTGGATACTCGGTCAGTGCGAAAGCGTCGGCGATGCCCGCGCTCTTGTCGAAAAGATCAGCCTTACGGACATCCCGTTCAGCGAGCAGCTTCCGCTTTCTCCCCTGCACTGGATGATCGCGGATAAGGACGAAGTCATAACAGTTGAATCTGTCAGGGACGGGCTGAAGGTATATGACAACCCGGTCGGCGTGATGACCAACAATCCGCCTTTTGACAAGCAGCTCTTCAGCCTGAACAATTACAGGCATCTGAGGACCGCTACTCCGGAAAACACTTTCGGAGCGGGTCTTGAGCTCGATGCATACAGCAGAGGCATGGGCGGCATGGGACTTCCGGGAGATCTTTCGTCCCAGTCCAGGTTCGCCAGGGTCGCGTTCACGAAGATGAACTCCCTGTCCGCAGATGATGAGATGTCAAGTGTCAGTCAGTTCTTCCACATACTCGAGTCCGTTGCCCAGCAGCGCGGTCTCTGCGATCTGGGCGGCAACAAGTACGAGATCACCATATATACGTCCTGCTACAACACCAAGACCGGGGTGCAGTACTACAACTGCTACGATAACCACCGGATCTCAAAGGTGGACATGCATAAGGAGGATCTTGACGGGAAGGATCTGGCGCGCTACTCGCTGATCACAAAAGAGCAGATATTCGAGCAGAACTAGCTGCGCCTATTATTTGCCGCAGCAATTCTTGTATTTCTTCCCGCTGCCGCACGGGCACAGTTCGTTGCGGCCCACTTTCATCCTGCTTCCGTCTTCGTTATAAAAGGTCTTGCGTCCGTACATAATGTCTGCAAGTTCGTCCGGCGCCCATCCGTTGTTCATCCAGGTCGGGATCGAATTGTACATGTTCATTAGAAGCTTGATGATGCGGTTTAGATGCGCTTCATTCGGCTCATAGTCATGCTCCTCCAGGATCTCCATCCAGTCGTTGACAGAATTGCCGCCATTCATCAGGCCGAATGTCATGTAATCGATCAGATCTTCCAGAACAGAATCGGCATAATAGTAATCGTTCTGAGAGTCCGGGACATTTTCATCTAAATAAGCTCTCATCGCGCGAACGGCAGGCCTCGCGCATTTCCATCCAAATACTGCTCGTGAGCTCAGCATATCCTCATCGAGAGGTCTGGCGAGCCTTTTCTTTTGCTGCTCTATGATGAATCCAAGAGGCTCCAGCGGACCGCGGATAAAAGAGTCTGAATAAAATCCGCTCTCATCCTCCGTGTATAACTCATCTTCGGGATCCGTTTTCTCCATGTAGTATTCACCTATTTGATAATTGAGCAGATAGTCGCTGCCGTCATCTGCTTCGAGCTTTTTGACTGCCTTTGCATCGGAAGCATCCTTGACTGATGCCTTTGCGTCTTCCGGCATCATGCCTCAAAATCAGATCTTTCCATTCCGGAAGGATAGAAACGGCAGAATTCATCATAGGCTTCATCTACTTTCGCGATGCCTCTCAGTTCGACAACAGCGTCCGCTATATCTGCCGCTGCTTCGCGGCTGACGATCAGGTCGTGTATCTCATCCCAGTCCCGCGCGGCGAGGACTCCCATGATGTCCTCAGGGATCACGAAAGTGAACTTCCCTCCGTTTTTCGATCTCCCTTTTGTGTAAAAAGAGTAGCACATAAGGCTCGTCGCAGGAGGCAGCCCTGCCAGTGTCGTTATTTCGTTTTCTGTGATCTCCAGCACTCCGCCTGTTTCATATAATTTGCGGTATGCTTCAAACTGATTCAGATTGAGGCCAACGCGAAGAGTGAGTTCAGGAAGAAACGGGTTTTCTCTCAGCTCCGGCAGGAGAGCGCTGATCAGGTCCGCCTTGGTCCCTTTTCCCGGCACCTTGACTCCGAGAATTATGGCCCATCGCTGCAGCTTTCCCTTCGGCTCGCCGGAGATCAGTTTCTGAAGATCTCGCGTTACAGGTCCTTTGGAGACATTGTTCTTTAAAATGTCGATCAGAGAGCTCTGAACACGGCTATTCGCAATATCCTTCTTCATCTCTGTCTCTATTGCCTCTTCGCGCTCCGCTTCCGAAAGGCCGGCCAGGACGCCCCTGTGATAGCCTTCCATCTGCCTTTTGCCCTTTTCGGCCAGCCCGGCTTCGCGTTTTTCCCGCGCGTCCCTTTCTTTCTCCTCCGCTTCTTTTATCTCCGGAACGATCCTGATGAAGTCTTCACTGCCCGAGATCATTTCCGCATCCCTCAGAGCTTCTTCTATTTCAGAATCGAGCATGTCACGCATGCCTTTTCCCATGCTGACCGGCATGATCGTTATGAAGCCGTGATATACGATGCTTTCCCTGAACGGCAGCAGAGTGGTCTCTATCATGACAGGCCAGTCCGGATTCTTTAAGACGGTTTCGATCTCATCCCAGAGGCCCGTCACCTCGAAGAGCGTTTTGCCGCGAAGGAAAAGAATTCTTCCCTCATGTTTGAATACAATGAACAACCCCTGTAAGGACGTGCGCCAGCTTTTGACCACTTCGATGTCTCCGGCTCCAAGTGATGCCGGATTTCTGCTGATGAACTCATCCAGAACTGACGGCGTACTCCATAGCTCATCAAGTGTTTCGGCAAGCGTTTCCTCGTTGTACATGTTCTCATCGCTGAACTTCGTTCCCTCTCCTATATAAAGAGGTTTTTCGATCTCGAGTTTTTCATAGGCGTAGTCCGCCAGAGCATCCCTCAGCCTGTAGAAATGTTCGCATGCTTTCGCGTCAAGGATACTCGTTATCATGTCCGCCTCCTCTATATTCATCATCACATAATCTCTGGCTTTATACCTGGATGCTATCACAAAAACTCCGTTGTGGATACATCTTTCAGTCACAGGCCTTCAGAATACAATCTCTTGACGCCACTTTCTTATTCTGCGAATATTTAGTTTAGAAAGAGGTTTTGATATGAGCAAAGAGTTTCTTATAAGTGTAATAATCCCTGTATACAAGGTCGAAGATTATCTGCAGGAGTGTCTCGACAGCGTGTCTGCTCAGTCGATCGGCATGGAGAATATCCAGGTCATCCTCGTCAACGACGGCTCGCCCGATGATTCGGAGGCTGTCTGCCTCAGGT
>CACYHM010000432.1 GCA_902774195.1 uncultured Eubacteriales bacterium | reverse complement strand
TTTGCCTTCGCGGCGGCTCTGGCCGCTCTTTCCTCGCGCTTTGCCGCGGCCTTTGCCCTGTGTCTGGCAGGCCATGCCTTCAGATTGGCAGGGAGATTCCTGAACCATCCGAGGAAGCCCTCCCAGCTGAATTCCCTTGTGCCCATGATGCCCTGTGAATAGAAGAGCACGATGAGCATGATCAGTATCGCGAACACGACCTTTCTGAAGCCCGGCCTCATCAGGCTCGAGCTGATGCCGAGCCAGCGGCCGGCATCGAGGCCTCTCAGCCACCATTCGGAAGCCGCCGTGAAGAGGAACGCGCCTATCACGGAGCCTGTGATGGAGCCGATGCCGCCGATAACGACTATGAGAAGTATCCCATATGTCATTACCGTGTTGAACGGTGTTGACGCCCATCGCCTCGGCCGCGATCTCATCGTCTCTTATAGAGCGGAAGGCGCGTCCGTAGGACGATCGGATCAGCAGCACTATGATCGCTATGCATATCCCGGAGATTATGACAGGGAAGACAGCGTTGTCATAGGTCGTATATTTTCTGAGCACGTTCGATCCGTTCGTTATGGGACCGAGGGTGTTCCACTGGAAGAAGGCCCTCAGTATCTCGGCGAAGCCGAGAGTCGCTATAGCGAGATAATCGGATTTGAGCCTCAGCACCGGTATTCCGATCAGAAAGGCGATGACAGCCACTATGAGGCCCGCGCCAAGCATCGGGATGAGCATGCCGAGGTAGTGGCCGAAAACACCGAGATGCGCCTCGAGTATCTCGACTATCGACCATTTGATGAGCCCGCCTTCGAAGTACTGATAGACGGCGTCGTGCGATGCTGCAGGTATGGTAAAGATCGCATAGGTGTATGCGCCGATCAGCATGAAGCCCGCCTGGCCGAGCGAGAAGAGTCCCGTGAAGCCGTTAAGCAGGTTCATCGATGCCGCGACGAGTGCGTAGATCGATCCTTTTTCGATAACGGTGATCAGCATTTTCCAGCTCGATCCTGCAGGTATCATCATGTCTCCTATATATACCAGGATCAGGAAAACGGCGATCGCCGCAGCGGAGAGGACGGATTTTGTTTTTGGCTTGAGTTCAATTCTCGTATCCATGGCCCCTCCTTATACCTTATCGATATTCTTCTCACCGAAGAGTCCAGTAGGCTTGACCATGAGGATCACGATGAGAAGCACAAAAGTGAAAGCGTCTGAGAATGTCGTCCAGCCCGCGCCCTTGATAAGGTTCTCGCAGACTCCTATTACAAAGGCTCCGACGACCGCTCCCGGAACCGATCCTATGCCTCCGAATACTGCGGCGACGAAAGCCTTGAGTCCCGGCATCGCGCCTGACATCGGGTTGATGCCCGTGTAGTTGGAGAAGTAGAGGATCGAGCCTATGGCGGCGAGTCCGCAGCCTATTACAAACGTGACTGTGATGACCCTGTTTATGTCTATTCCCATCAGAGAACTCGTCTCGAAGTCGCGGGATACCGCGCGCATCGCCATGCCGATCTTGGTGTGCTTGATGAGCATGACCAGCAGGAACACGAGCACGATGGTGAGGACCGGCGTGATCAGCGTGACCATCTTGGTCGTCGCCGAACCGATCTTTACGGTTTTCTGAAGAAATGCGATCTCAGGGTAGGTCTTTGTAAGGCCTCCTGTTATGTACAGGGCGAAATTCTGCAGAAGATATGAGACTCCGATGGCGGAGATCATTATCACCTGACTATATGATGAGAAAATCTTTAGATCGTCACGGAGAAACTGCATCTGCTTCTCCTGTGAAGCGCTTCTCTTTATACGGTATTTTGGATCTGTCCAGATTGACATAATACATTCCTCCTATTTGGCTATAAATGAATAACTCTCACCCTCTTTCTTCGTCAAACTTACTCTCGACTTTACATGAGGAAGAACCTTGTCCTTTGTTCGTTCATAGCTTTCTTCTGATATTAATAGGATAATTTGTCCTGTAAAGGTATGAATGATGTCTGCGGAATGCTCAAGGTTTTCATTTGCTAACTCTGTGAAAGGCGAGTCTATAAGAAAAGGATAGTCCCTTGATATTTCAGTTGAGTCATCATCTCGATCTTCATTTGAGTAGTCAAGGATAGCTTTCGCGA
>CACYHM010000431.1 GCA_902774195.1 uncultured Eubacteriales bacterium | reverse complement strand
GAGCACTCCGGCTAACACTGTCACAACCGTCACGACCGACACGCACCGCAATACAGCGGTTTTTTGTTTGCTTTGTTTTAGCGGAAAGGAGGTGCTGACATGACTGCAGACAAAAAGAAATGGCTGCTTAAAGCGTCGGCACCTTCCGACGCTGAAGTGCTGGAATTCTTGTCCAAGTGTCCGGATGATTGTTTACAGTTTCGTAACGAGGATGGTAGTATTGACTTGGACGGCGTGAAGAATCACATGAGTAAATCACGCAAGAACAAGATCCTTGACATTTACAGAAAAGATATCGGTAAGCTCAACGGCAAAACTGACAAAAGGTATTATATCCGTCTTAACGATCCGACAAGGAGCGAGGGCAGATATACCATTAAGGCCAGTACTGAGGAGGCTCTGCTTGAGAGAATCTATCTCTGGCACCTGGAGAATGTTGAAAAACTCAAAGAGCCTACAATTGCCAGTATGTATCCCGAGTTTCTCGAGTACAAAAAGGCAACTACCTGGGGTGAATCTACTGTCAAAAAGAATTGCTCCATATGGAGAGTTCATTATGAAGGTACCGAGATCACTGAAAAGCCTATCAGGCAGATTAAGCTTAAAGATCTTCAGGAGTGGGCTTATGGTCTGATAAGAGACCATGATCTTACCAAGAAAGAATTCGGTAACGTCTGCACATGGATGAAGCAGATGTTTGAGTATGCTCTTCAGGAAGAGATCATAGAAAAGAACCCGTACCAGTTTCTTAAGATCACTAACCCAAATGTGTTCAGGCATATCGAAGAGAAAGCCTCAGAGAACCTGGTGCTTTCGCCCGATGAAGAGCTGACATTCTACCGGAAATGCTGGGAGTCATTTGAGAGCAAGCAGTTCCCTGTTCATCAGCTTCTGCCTCTGGCAATGATCTCACTCTTCCAGATGGGGCTCAGGCCAAGTGAAGTGTGCTGTCTGAAGTATTCCGATATCGAGGACGATGAGATAGTTATCAAAAGGTATTTCTCGGAAAAAGGCAACAAGATCATAGAGAATCGAACGAAAGCCGGTCATGGCTTTAAGAGAGTTATTCTCACCTCACTTGAGCAGGAACTGATCCAGATTGCCCGGCAACGTCAGGCGGATGCCGGAATAACTGATCCGGAATATATCTTCATGATGACAGATGGTTTCTACTCTTTCTATCAGAGTATGCGAAGGTCATTTCCAAAAATGTGCGAGGAGGCAGGTCTCCCGCGCAACACGCCATACTCAGGACGCAGGACTTTCATCTCATCCCTCATCGATGCACATGTCAACATGAAAACCATACAGCAGTATGTAGGTCATAAGGATCCGAGAACCACTCTCAGAAACTACTGCTTTGACAGAAACACCAAAGAAATGCGTGCTAAACAGCTTGAAAATGCACGCCCTCAATTCTCAATCGCGTAAAGCGTTGAATCTGTACCCAGCTGTACCCAGTTTTTTAAAAAAGAAAAAGGCCCTGGAACATTGAAATTCCAAGGCCCATATGGTGGAAGCGGTGGGAGTCGAACCCACGTCCAAGAGCATTTCCGGAAAACTTTCTCCGAGCGCAGCCGATCGCTGTTGTTTCACGCGCCCCTCGCCGATACGGCAGACTTGGGGTTTGCTATCCCGTGGGTACTCTTACGCTACCGGGCACTCACGCAAGAGGTCCCTGCATTGATGACGCCGGGTTCTCAGGCTGCAGGTGACTCTCAGGCTGCAGGTGACCTGAGGCCGACGCGCGGGGCTGAACTATGCAGCCAGTGCGAAGTTGTTTGAAGTTTTAGCGTTTCTTTTAAACGGGTACTTTTAGCGTGGATCACCACCACGGCTCGCTTATCTTCGTTCCACACACCTGTCGAAACCTTTACGCCCCCGTAATCGAAGCTGTTTACGATGTGTAAAAAGGCGGCAGTTTTCACCGCCGCCTTATACTATACGCTTCTTTTCGCTTTGTCAATAACTTACCTGTTCAATGCTCTTTTTCTGAGCATGCCGACCAGAAGGACCACAGCAGCCAGCATTACCACAGACCACATAACAAGGTCTTCCTTGTCTCCTGTATTCGGGGAAGATGCCCTGTAGCCTTCGCCGCTGTCATCATCATCATCGTCGTCGTCGAGATCGACCGAAAGGGTGACTCCGCCGCCCTTAGGGATCCTGACGTACCAGAAGCCGTCATCGCCCTTGATGAGCTCGAGTTCCTCGTCATCATCCCAGTAAGCATGCTCAAGTTCGTAACCGTCCGGTATGTCGATTCTGACCTTTATCGTATCGCCTTCATAAGCTGTATATCCGTACTCTCCCTTTTCGAGCCCAGGGAGACTGATATATTCCGGATTCTTTATCCTGATGATGTATTTGATGGTCTTTTCGAAGGCGCTGTTTATGGCGTTGTTCTGGTCGAGCGCAACAAACTCCTTGCCTTCGCCATCCTTTCTGACAACGATCTTCCAGGCTGTTACGCTGACCGTTCCGTCGCAGTCCGGCGTGCAGGCGTTGGTCACGATGCCCGCCTTATCGCCTTCGACCTTGTCCTTTACCACGACATCGATGCTTCCTCCTCCGGACACCTTCAGATCGAGGCCTTCCTCTTTGCCTTCAGCCTCGCTGCCTACAACGATGCTTATCTTCGATCCGTTTTTTGCCTCCGCGTCGATGGCGGCGTCTCCATCCGACTCCACGTCTCCGTCGACTTTGACGTTTATCGTTCCTCCATTATCCGCCTTGGCTTCGAGGCCTTCCTGATTTTCAGTCTCGATCTGGCCGTTTATGACCGCTGTTGCTTTGCCCTGGTCCGCCTCGATCACGAGTCCGTGGCCCTTATCTGATTCAACATCGCCGCCGATCACAGCAGATGCGTCCGAGCCTTCGCCGTCCGCCTTTACGGTAACGGCGTCAGCGCTGTCGGTTTTTACACCGGAGTTCTCCGTGACTGTCTTCTGCTCCCCTTGGTTTGCTACGACTTCCACACCGTGGTCCTCGCCGAAGGCCGTGATGCTGCATACACAGACCAGCATGGCAAGCAGGAACAGGATCGTTATCAGTGATCTTGTTTTACTTTTCATGGTTCCCTTCTTTCCCTGCCGGTTCATCAGTCATCGTTGTAATCGATGTCCTTGTCTGTGATCTCACCTGTTATGGCATCTACATCGTAGTCGTATTCTGTCGTTCCCTGGTGGAAATTGACTTCATACTCGTATCTGCCGCGGTCATCATCATAGTCAAGGTGCGCGTATGCGTTGCTTACCTGATCCTTTGACAGTCCGGCATCTGCGAGACCTATCTCAAGAGCCTTGTCCTCTCCGATGTAGTCCCCGTTCGCGTCGTTCGCAGGCGCGGCTGTATCATTATTGGACGCAGGCGCTGCAGTACTGTCGTTGGATGCAGGCTGCTCAGTCTGTGTATCTGTGCTCTGATCCTGTGCAGGCTGCTGTATCTGTATGCATCCCGCCAGACAAAGCGTCAGCATGAAGCACAGCGCGAGCATTAATACAGCTCTCATGTGTTTTCTGTTATTCATCGTATTTCTCCTTCCATAATACTCTCTGTTACCTATTGTTACCCTATGATTATGCTTTATCACTTTCAGTTATTCAAGTGCGAATACCCGTATATCACAGCTTTATTATCCGCATCGAATTGGTCTCGGATCGCTGGTAGCTCCGCCTGCCGGATACCAGACCCGCCACGAAGACGAGGATGTCCCCTTCCGAGGCAATACCGGTATCCTTTATTATCTCGAGACAGTCCTCCATCAGCTCGTCCGTAGACTCGGCCCTGTCAGCGAGATGCGGCCTGACTCCCCAGAGAAGCATCATCTGCCTTACGACGGCAGGGTCAGGCGAGAACGCGAAAATATCGGATCCCGGCCGGTATTTCGATACCGACAGCGCTGTGCTTCCCGAAGATGTAGGCGCGATGATCGCCCTTGCGCCGAGCCTCTCCGCTGCCGTGACCGCAGCAGCGCAGGTAGTGTCTGCGATTGCAGCGGATGCCCGGTCCATAGCCTTGAGGTGATCGGCGAACTGCTCTGTATACTCCGTTATCGAGACCATCATCTCAAGGGCCTCTACAGGGTATTCCCCGCTCGCCGTCTCTCCAGAGAGCATGACCGCGTCCGAGCCTTCGTATACCGCGTTAGCGACATCGTTCACCTCGGCCCTCGTCGGGCGGGGGTTCCTTATCATGGAATCGAGCATCTGGGTCGCCGTTATGACGATCTTCCCTCCGGAATTGGCCTTATCTATCTATCATCTCGCGCTGCAGCTGAGGGATCATCTTCGGCTCCACCTCTACGCCGAGGTCTCCCCTTGCCACCATGATGCCGTCCGCAGCCTCTATTATCTCATCGAGATTGTCTATGCCCTCGCGGGACTCTATCTTCGCGATTATCTTCGCTTTTGAACCGGCCTCCTCTATGATCTCTCTGATCCGGCGGATGGTCCCGGCGTTTCTGACAAACGAAGCCGCGATGAAGTCGAAGCCGTTCTCAAGTCCGAAAGCTATGTCCTCGATATCCTTGTCCGTAAGATCCGGCAGACCGACGCTGACGCCCGGGAGATTGATGCCCTTGCGCTCGTCCAGCATGCCTCCGGTGACGACTGTGCACAGCACGTCCTTCCCCCTGATCTCATTGGCTTTCAGCTCGATCGTGCCGTCGTCCACAAGTATGGTCCCTCCTTCGGATATGTCATCCGCCAGACCCTCATACGTTGTGTACACGCGGGAGGCATCGCCCTCCGCATCCGTGTTTCCGTACATCGGTGTCAGGGTGACGCAGCTTCCTTTTTCGAGCACGACCGGACTGTGTCCTTTGAGCAGACCTGTTCTTATCTCAGGGCCTTTGGTGTCGAGCAGCGCTG
>CACYHM010000430.1 GCA_902774195.1 uncultured Eubacteriales bacterium | reverse complement strand
TATATATCCTCCGGATGGTTCCTGATCAGTCCAGTCTTATGCGTCCCGCCTGCGGCTTCTCTTCAGGCTTTGCCTCTGTGAGAGCCTGTCTCAGAGCCTTGCTCAGCTGGTCGGGACAGGATGTGGGATTAGGCCCGCATGTAGTGCCTTCGAGCCTTTCTATCACATCTTCGGCCTTCATGCCTCTGATCAGCTTGGAAATGCCGCTCAGGTTGCCGTTGCAGCCGCCCGTGAATGCGACATCCTCTATGACGTCACCGTCCAGTTCGATCTCGATCATCACAGAGCATGTGCCCTGCGGATAGTATGTAAACTTTCTCATTATGCTGCGCCTCCCTACAGGCCGATCTGGTCGGCGATCTCAGTCATCGACTCGAGCGCTATGTCTATGAACTCGTCCCAGCTTATGCCGGTCTTTTCGATGAGGCTCATGTACTGCCTGTTTGCTCCGGCAGCGAATCTGGTCTCTTTGAACCTCTTGTTGACGGATTTGTGCTTTACGCTTGCGACCTTCTTGTCAGGATAGATCTGCGCGATGGCCTTTACGAAACCGGACATCGGATCCGCCGCTATAAGGGCGTATTCGAGGGTCGTCTCAGGCTGCTTGCCGCAGGCCGGGTTGTGAGCCATGATTGCGTTTTCCATGACAGGATCGCCGTAGCCCTCTTCCTGAAGGATCTTCGCGGAAGTCGGCCCGTGAGTCCCGAAGTCGTCTCTCCACGGCGCTGTCTCCTCATCGAGGTCATGCAGAAGTCCGCAGATGCCCCAGTACTCGACATCGTCCGGTGCGAGCCTCTTCGCGAGGCCTCTCATGATGGCCTCGACCGCGTAACTGTGAGTGATGTAGTTCTCCCCCTTCACATACTTGTGAAGAAGATCATTTGCCTGTTCTCTTGTAAGTTTTGCTTCCATTTGGTTTAAGTACTCCGATTTCTTTATATATTTGATTTCAACCGCTATATTCTATATTTTCTATATCCCGATTGCAAGGTCGAGGACCTTCGCGAACGTATCCTTTATACCTTCAGCGGCTTCCATCACCTCTTCGCCTGTGACAGCCTGGTCGAGCATTCCCGCCGCCAGGTTGGACAGGAACGATATCCCGATGATCTCGCGTCCCGCATGGTTTGCTATTATCGCTTCAGGCACCGTAGACATCCCGATCGCATCGGCGCCTATGATCCTTGCAAATCTTATCTCTGCAGGCGTCTCAAAGGACGGTCCGGTGAACATCATGTATACTCCCTCGCAGAGTTCTATGCCTTCAGCCGCCGCTTTCTCCTTCAGTGCGTCCCTGAGCTCCTTGTTGTATGTGTACGTCATGTCCGGGAATCTCGGTCCGTACTCGTCCAGGTTCGGTCCCATCAGCGGGTTATCGCCGGAGTAATTGATGTGATCGCTTATGAGCATGAGCTTTCCCTTGCCGAAGTCCGGGTTGACGCAGCCCGCGGCGTTTGTGAGTATGAACCTCTTCACGCCGAGCGCCACCATGACCCTGGCAGCATACGATGCCTTTTCCATGTCCCGGCTCTCATAGTAGTGGAAGCGCCCCGCCATGATGAGGACCTTCTTTCCGAGATATGTGCCGAAGACCATCTGGCCCCTGTGATCAGGCACCTTGCCCGCCTGCACATGGGATCCTCTATCCTGTCAGCATAGTCGTTGAGGCCCGAGCCGAGTATTATGCCGACATCAGGGTCCTTTATGCCTTTTCCGTTAAGAAATGCCACGGTCTCATTTATCCTTGAGAGCAGATCCTTTGCCATTTTTCGATTCACCTTTGCTTTTTTGTATATATAATTATCGTTAAGTATATCGTCTGTTCAGAATCCTTCTCCGGCCAGTCCCTCGAGCTCGCTTCTGACATCTGAGATGCCCGTCCCGCGCTCTTTTGCTATCCTCGCAAGGTCTTCGTATTCGAACTTATGCCTCCTTGTCCCGAAGCCGCTTACGATCTTGCAGCGCACCTTTCTTTCCGTATATAGAATTATCGTTAAGTATATCGTCTGTTCAGAATCCTTCTCCGGCCAGTCCTTCGAGCTCGCTTCTGACATCTGAGATGCCCGTCCCGCGCTCTTTTGCTATCCTCGCAAGGTCTTCGTATTC
>CACYHM010000429.1 GCA_902774195.1 uncultured Eubacteriales bacterium | reverse complement strand
CGCTGCGGGCGACTGCACGGGCAGGCCTTACCAGATCACGAAGGCTGTCGGCGAGGGCAACATCGCGGCGCACGCGATACTCGAGAGACTGGCCGAAGCGGAAAAAGAAGCGAAATAGCTTTTGGCCAGGGGGTCAGACCCCATGGCCATAAATAGGAGAAAGGATTTAGGGATGGCGGAACTGAAGATCGAAAACCAGGCGATGATGTTCGCTTTTCTCAGCCGCGCGGCCATAGAGGCCAAAGGCGAGGCGGGACGCGACGCGATACAGAAGGGCATGATAAGATACGGCAGGGAGCGCGGAGCCAGGATGGCGGCAAGGGCAAGGGCCAACGGCGATCCGGTCGATCTGTGGACGAACCAGGCCTACGGAGAATGGAAGCCTGACTATCCCGGACAGATGGAGTTCGGCATGATGAGAGCAGAGCCGACTTACCGGACATATATCGCGAAGTGCGCGTGGTGCGAGGCCTGGAAGAAAAATGACATCCTCGAATACGGATACGGACGCGAATACTGCGTCCACGTCGACGCAGCGGTATACGACGGCTTCGGCTGCGGAGCTGTCTGCACTCCTGTCTCGACAGCGATGAGCTGGGGCGGCGAACGCTGCGACTTCGACTGGGGCAAGCCTCTCACGGAGGAAGAACTCGAAATGGTCAAGGCTAAGAAAGCAGAGCTCGGGACATCGGCGATGAGGGACTTCGACTTCCACACCGCGCACATATACTGCTCGGTAGCGGACGAGCTGTGCAAGGCTTTTCCGGAGGAATCAAAGGCGATGATCGACAGGGCCGTTGCGGATTACATCGGACTCTTCGGACAGGAAGCATACGACTGCCTGCTCGAATTCTCACCGGATGAGTTTTGAGAAATGTTGAACCGCAGATGATGATAGTGTAGAATCAGCGTGTGCCTGTGACGCCGATGCACCGGCAGAGGCGGAAAAGGACATAAATACAGAAAACAGAATACAGGAGACGGAAATGGAAACCAGAGTCGCCGTGATAAGCATTATCGTCACGGAGCCCGGCCGGGTGGAAGAGCTGAACGAGCTTCTTCACGAGTACTCCGCATACATCCTCGGAAGGATGGGCGTGCCGTACAGAGAGAAGAACCTCAACATCATCAGCATCGCCATTGACGCACCGATGGACGCGATCAATTCGCTCAGCGGAGCGCTCGGCAGGCTCGAAGGCATAAATGCGAAGGTGATCTACGCCAAAGCCTGACACATCCCCCTGGATCCGAAGTCCCTAAGGGACTGAGGACGAAGCAAGATGCAAAGGACGATCTCACAGATGCGCTTTTGGCGCGGACATTTGATCGATACGAGCCTTGCTTCAAAGGGAGCTAGGCTTTTTTAGTCCGGCGGAGGGAGGACTCCGAACGGGCTCATGCGAGTTCACCGAAGGATCACAAACTGAAATGCCCGGCATTACGGCCGGGAAAAAGAAACCAAAGCATTTAACACAGAAAGACCGACAGATGGCAGTCAGGAGAGACGGAAGGCTTGGAGCCGGATGGATCATAATACTGATCGTGCTGCCTTTCATTGCAGCGATCATCGCGCTGGGCATCGGACGCATGTCCATATCCCCGGGCGAGATCATTGACGTGCTTACGGTGAGGCTCTCAGGCGGCCACATCGATAACCAGCTGATAGAAAAGACGGTCATGAACCTTAGGCTGCCGCGGATACTGCTGGCGGCGCTTGCCGGAGCCGGCCTCGCCGTCTCCGGGTGCGCGTTCCAGAGTCTTTTTGCAAATCCTCTGGCAACGCCCGACACCCTCGGTGTCGCAAGCGGCGCGAGCTTCGGCGCGGCCCTCGGCATACTGATGGGCTTCGACCTCATCGGCATACAGATAATGGCCCTTGTCATGGGCGGCGCTGCGGTCACGCTCACATGGCTCGCCGGCTCGGGCAGGGACAAAGGCGGCCTCAGCTACATAGTGCTCTCGGGCATCATGATGGGCTCGCTCTTCTCGGCGCTGGTATCGCTGGTCAAATACGTGGCCGACGAGTAATCCCAGCTGCCTGCGATCACATACTGGCTGATGGGCGGCCTTGACAAGGCGAACTACAGGACGCTCTCGCTCGGTGCACCTGTCATCATCGCAGGCATCATACTCTTCATGCTGATCAGATGGAGGATGAACCTGCTGCCGCTGTCGGACGACGAGGCGAAGGCCTCCGGAGTGGACATAAGGATGCTCCGCGCTGTGACTGTAGTCGCGGCGACGGCGGTCACGGCGTCGATAGTTTCGATGTGCGGACAGGTC
>CACYHM010000428.1 GCA_902774195.1 uncultured Eubacteriales bacterium | reverse complement strand
AGTTATCTTGCTGAGGGAATGATACCCGGAAGAGATGTGTTCTTTACTTTCGAAGACCTTCACGGCGGATTCGATCCTTCGCCGGTGCAGGACATAATCGACGCGCGGCTAAAACCGCGTCTTTTAGGTCCTCAGCAGTGATTGTTGACGCAAAATATCCAATATCCCGAAAGATGCGTCAACGCCAGCCGGCAGAAAGGCAGCAAGAATCCTGAATGTTGACGCAAATACAGTCCATACCCGTGGATTTACGTCAACATTAGTCGTCTTTAAGGCCTTGGGGAAGCTCAATGTTGACGCAAAACGCTCTGAAGCAGTATGATTTGCGTCAACATCTACCAGATTGCAGCCTATGTACAGGTCGGGTGTTGACGTAAAAAGCACAAAAACAGTGGCATTTGCGTCAACATTTGCCACTTTATGATCTGCGCATGAGTCGAATGTTGACGCAAGAACGTGCATTAACGCAGGATTTGCGTCAACATCGATGCAAAAGCGTCAATCGCGCTTTTTCATGAGCATATCGCGCGCTGCCTCGGAGCTGCTGTGTATCAGTTCGGCGATGATGCGGTTCATCTCTTTCTGCTTGTCCTTAGGCATCTCCTTCATGCTGTTCCTTATGTCGGTAAAGGCCTTCAGCTTTTTCTCGCTGATCTGCTCCAGGCTGTGCATGCCCGTCGCTTCAATAAGCGAGAACAGAGTATCCACGAACAGTTCCCTTTCGCTGTCGTCAAGCTTTCTGAGCCAGCCCTTCTGGGACTTCTTGATGAACAGCCCCAGCTCCGACGGCTTTGACTCCACGAAGCTGTTGCGCGTCACTTCCCATGTCATCGGGTCGTGCTGGGCGATCAGGGAGGCTTCGCTTTTCACGAACCTGTGCGCGACGTCGCTGGTCAGGAGCATCCCTATGACAGAAGTGTCCGGAACTATGCTCGTTACTTTCGAAAGGACGCTCTTGTACTCTTCCGTCTCCATCACCTCAGGTCTGAAGCCAGGTCCGTCGTTGGTATATACAGCGGTTATCCTCTTGCGGATCCTTTTGTCGCAGAAGGCCGAAGCGTAGACGGCGAAGTTGCCGCCCTTGGAGTGGCCTCCGAGCCGCAGCGGGCGCTTCACCCGCTTTCCGGTCTCGTTCAGATACCACACGGCTCTGCGCTGGCCCTCCGTCTCCTGGAGGTAGCTCATCCTGAAGTCTTCCTTCCAGCCGGCGATGGTGCCGTCCGTTCCCCTGAAAGCGACGAACGCCGTTCCGTCACCGAGGAAGTAAGTCACCGCAGCCATCTGCACCGCCTCGTCGGCGTCCACGATGTCCACATATCCCGTCATCGTGATGTCTGCGAACCGCTTCCCGGTCACCATGCTGTCCATCAGCAGCGGAGACTTCGCGATATCATGGATCCTGCTGCGGGGGTGCTTTCTGAAATACGCCTTTCTGACCTCGCTCAGAGGGACGGCTTCTCCGTCATAAGGAACTATGCCCTCGAAGCAGGCGTAGGCAAGTTCCGAAAGCACGAGGTTGTCCACTTCATTGAAGGGATCCTCATCAAAGGTGATATCCCCTCTCCATTCAAGATAATCGAATATATTGCTCATTTAATTGCTTGGATGCGGCATGTACTCGTACAGATTCATGGCCAGCGTGGATATCGGCATGGTCTGGAGCCATACTCTTCCCGGGCCTGTGACCGTCGTGAGGAAGAGGCCCTCGCCGCCGAGCATGATATTCGACAGGCCCTTTACGCTCTCTATCTCCATCGTGCAGCTGGCATCCATGGCCGCCACGTAGCCGCTGCTTATGATAAGCTTCTCGCCCTCTCCAAGAGTCCTCTCCTGGCAGGCTCCGTTGATCTCGAGCCATACATAGCCGTTTCCGGAATACTCCTCCATCAGGAATCCTTCGCCGCCGAAGAAGCCTGTCGAAAATTTCTTCTGCATGTAGACTTCCATCTCAACATTCTCGGTAGAGGCGAGGAATGAAGATTTCTGCGCTATGATCGGCGTCTCTGCGACGTTGAAGGCCAGGATGTCTCCCGGGCAGCTCTTGGCCAGGGTCAGTTCGCCCGCCTGTTCGGCAGTATAGTGGTTGAGAGCTATCGTCTCCCCCACGATGGCCTTCTTGAATATGCCGCCGAAGCCGCCGGTCTTCGTCTCCATCGTAATGCCCGGGCTCATCCATGCCATCGCTCCGCTCTGGCACTTTATGCTTTCGCCCTGTTCCATCTGCATCTTCAGTATCGTGAAAGGTTCATTGAGAATTTCGTACTTCATAGTATCCTCCTGTTCCTAATTTCCTTATATATCTTATTGATCACTTTATGATTATACACCCTGAAGGCCTGGCTCCGCACCCTTTTGGCCCGGAGCATAGCCGTTGCCGCTTCAGTCCCCGCCGTCTTTCAGACTCTTCCGGTCCGGCTCGATCTGTCCGATGATCGTCGCTGCGAATATGATGGCCGCCCCGGCGATGCGATCTCCCGTGCGCTCATCATCTCATGGAGGACTATTGCGCCGAAGATCGTGGCAAATACAGCCTCGAGACTCATGATCAGGGCCGCGGTCGAAGGGTCGGCGTACTTCTGACCGATAGTCTGGAGCGTATATCCTCCGGCCGTAGGCACGAGCGTCTGATACAGCAGCACCGGTATGCCCGCGATCACCTGCGGCAGCACGAAGCCGTCTGTTATGAGCGCGATCACAAGACCCGTCAGCCCGCTTACAAAAAACTGCATCTGCGAGATGAGGACCGCATTGTGATTATCGACGAAGCAGTTGACCGCAACTATCTGGGCCGCAAAGCCCGCCGCGCTGAGCAGCGTCAGCCAGTCGCCCGTGGTGGCTCCGCCGAGGCCGCCCTTCAGACTCATCAGGGCAAAGCCGATTATCGCAAGGGCGATGCACAGCACAGTGCGCCGGCTCACTTTTGATCCGAGGATAACGGCGAACAGCGGAGTAAACACTATATAAATGGAAGTAATGAATCCCGATTTGCCTGCACTGACAGTCAGAAGTCCGATCTGCTGGCACAGGGAGCCTATCAGCAGGCAAAAGCCGCAGCACAGTCCCGCTTTGAGGAGCTTTGCCTTCCTGTATCTCAGGTTATCGTAAGAATGGCGCTCTGCTGACAGATAGCCGCTTTTCTTCAGGCTGCGCAGCGCGACCGGAGCCAGCACCGCAGCCGCCATGAGCTGCCTGACCGCATTGAAGGTAGCAGGAGGCATGGCCGCATTGCCGAACTTCGAGGATATGAAACCCGATCCCCACATGATCGCTGTCAGCAGCAGCAATATATTGCCTTTCATTTTATCGCTCATGTACCCAATCATAAGCCACGGGATATTGATTTTTCAAGGAATACCCGCTGAAATCTTTTAAAAAAAGTGCTGTTTGTTCTTGACTTGACGCTCCCGCGTGAATATACTGATTGGGCGTGTGCAAACACGCGGTATCGCGGCAGACCACAGTGTCGGCAGCTGCGAAGCTAATAATTTATTACTAGTCATGCCGAAACAGTAATGGACATTACCGAGTAGGCGGACCGAAAAAGCTCTGCATCAAGGCACGGGTACCGGTCATCCGGACGTAAAGCGCATAAGCAGATCCGAGTAGGTAGAAAGGAAACAAGATGAAATCTTACACTGCAAAGCCTGCGGACATCGAGCGCAAGTGGTATGTGATCGATGCTGAAGGCAAGACTCTCGGAAAGCTCGCCGTTGAGGCAGCAATGATCCTGAGAGGAAAGAAAAAGCCTGTCTACACACCTCATATCGACACAGGCGACTACGTAGTAGTCATCAACGCCGAGAAGGTAGCTGTGACAGGCAAGAAAGAAACTGACAAGATCTACAAGAGACACAGCGGTTATCCGGGCGGACTCAAGGAAACTTCCCTCGGCGAAATGAGAGAGAAGAAGCCTGAAGAGATCATCCTCCACGCTGTAAAGGGCATGATGCCTAAGGGCAAGCTCGGCCGTCAGATGTTCAAGAAGCTCAAAGTCTACGCAGGTCCTGAGCACCCGCATACAGCTCAGAAGCCTGAAGAGTGGACATGGTAGAAAGGAGGAGTAAGCAATGGCAAAGACAATGTATCAGGCAACAGGCAGAAGAAAGTCATCTGTAGCCAGAGTGAGACTTCTCCCTGGAGCAGGCAACATCATCATCAACAAGAGAGATCTCGACACTTACTTCGGTGAGAAGGACGTCGTCAAGAACGAAGTCAGAAGACCTCTCGAGCTGACAGGAACACTCGGCAGCTTCGAC
>CACYHM010000427.1 GCA_902774195.1 uncultured Eubacteriales bacterium | reverse complement strand
CCGTAATGGAGCTGATACAGCGTTCCTCCGGTCAGTTTGACATAGTGATCCTTGGTATTGTCCGGATTCCGGCACATTTCCAGTTTGCAGTTCCGGCCGTTGAAGAGCCATGCCAGAGGCATCTTTCTGAGAAGCAGGGATCTTCTGCACACGCCTCTCCAGGAGAGCGTATTGCATAGTGTCAGCGCACACGTCAATGGCGGTCTCGAACTCCTCAACCTCCACATCCTTGATGGTGACTGCCTTACCAGTAAACCTTTCAGCAGCGTTATGAGAGGCATCCTCCAGGCCAGAGACAGGCGCCGGAGCCCCTCTTCATCCTTCTTTATATCTATGGTCGCTATGCACCCGGCATACTTCAGATCTATGCCGTTTTCCGAAAGCACGCGCTCCGCAAATACCCTGAGTTCTTCGTATGGTTTGCCTCTGCGGCAGCCCATGCCTATCGCATATGTCTTCGGGCAGAGCACTATCGACGCCGCGTCTTTGAGCGCGCCCGCATCCTCTCTGTCCGTTATCAGCGTCTTTGAGCGCGCCCGCATCCTCTCTGTCCGTTATCAGCACATCGACATGTCCTGCCGGCGGGTAGTCCTTTATGCAGACGGTCACCGGCCTGCCCTCAAGCGCGGATGAAGAGACCTTTGCGATCCCGTCCCGGTTCGCTACGGCAAGTCCGTTTTCTTTCGCAAATACATCTGCAGGGAATGCTCCGTTCAGATCAGTCGCCGTCGTGATCACCGGCGATGCCCCGGTGGCATCAGCGATCTCAAGAGCGAGCGCGTTCGCGCCTCCCATGTGGCCGGAAAGTACCGGTATGACATGCAGCCCCAGTTCATCCATGACCAGCACCGGCGGATCCTCCAGCTTGTCGCGTACGAAAGGCGCGACGGAACGCACAGCGATCCCGGCAGCTCCGATGAAAACGAGGGCTTCCCTGTTTCTGAAGGCCGCTGCACACACCTCTTCGCGCGATGCAGTGTCCGGCATTGACCTTACCTCGTGCATGTCAAGAGCGAGGCGGAGTCTCTCTGCCAGCTTGCGTCCTTTGTCTGTAAAGCTGAAAACGTTTATTATCATTCCTTTGCCTTGCGAAATCCAGTCGAAAACGTTTTGTCGTAGAGCTTTGACTTACCGTACCCGCTCCCTGCGATGACATCGCCCACGAGTATGAGCGCTGTCCTCTTTATCCCGTGCTCCTCAGCGGTCGACGCGAGGTCGGCCACCGTGCAGCGGTAAACCTCTTCATCAGGCCAGGTCGCCTTATACACTATGGCAGCGGGAGTGTCTTCGCTGTATCCTCCTTTGGTCAGTCTCGCGGAGAGCTCAGGGAGCATGCCCGCGCTGAGGTATACGGCCATGGTCGATCCGTGCGCCGCCCAGCTTTCTATGCTCTCTTTTTCAGGGACAGCCGTGCGCCCCTCCATCCTGGTTATGACGAGGGACTGCGAGAGACCCGGCAGAGTGTATTCGAGATCGAGCGATGCCGCCGCCCCGAAGGCCGCGGACACTCCCGGACAAGTCTCATAGCTGATGCCAAACTTCGCATCCATTTCAGATTTCTCCTTAAGTGCTTCAGCATACCATTTCTCTTCCTCGGTCATACCTGCGACTTTTTTAAGGTGCTCTTCTGTCAGTCTGTATGTCTTAGGAAGCGCATCGTTCACGTCGCCGCAGTCAAACGTCTCCAGCTCGTCAGAACATTTTTCCAGACCCGCGATGCGCCTGTCCAGCATTTTCACAGCCTTGCTGAGGAAATGCTTCTCTTTGATAGTCTTGACCTCGGGATTATTCTCGCCGCCCAGATACCTGGATCTCCGCACATCACCTTCATACCAGATCTCAGAGTAATATTTGTTGCCTCCTTTTTCTTTAGAACTCAGAGTCTCGTAAACCGGCTGGATCGCAATCTGGCTGAGACGGCGCGTAAACCGATAATGCAAAGCTTTATATTTTCTGATCTCATCTTCTATACGTTTTCCGGCTCTCTTCAGATTATTCATACTATTCATGTTATTCATTTTTTCGTGATCCTTTCATTGAATGGTTCTCCGGCAGCGAATTGCATTTTGTGAGAGTTACTGAAAATCGAGGGTTTGGGTCGTAGTTTTCAGTAATCAAAACCTCATTGGTGCGGCTTTTTCGGGTTGATTTTTCGGATGGTGCGTTCCATCGAATTACCTCCCTTCCTGTTCTGTCTGTGTTATAGGAAGGGTTGCTTTTTTGCAAGGCTTTTCGGTCTGTAGGAGGTGCTGTAGATGAAGTTCGGTGATTTTTTTAAGAAGAAGGGATCTTCGGATGTGGCCAAGGACAGGCTTAAGCTGG
>CACYHM010000426.1 GCA_902774195.1 uncultured Eubacteriales bacterium | reverse complement strand
GACCCCGGAGGGCCTTGCGAAGGTCGTCAACGTCGACTACTTCAACGGAAAGATCAACACCCGCGCGATCGACAAGGACCCGGAGACGGGCGAAGAGGTATTCGCGCAGGAGATACATTCGTACACGAAAGACGAGATAAAGCGCATCGGAAAGAATGCCAGAAAGCAGCAGGAGGCCGATACATCCGCGGATGAGGACATCAGCAAAATGATGGAGACCGCAGATGCCGAAGAGATCCGCGAACTGCAGGAGCTCATGAGCGAATTCTGATGGAACGGACTGACGATACTGGTTTTTCGGGCATCAGGGTCATACAGACAGAGAAGTCGGGCTACGGGGTTGATGCCGTTCTGCTCGCCGCGTTTGCCGCGGGCGAGACAGGGGCGTCGGGCATCGCGAAGGGCTCGCGCGTGGCTGATCTGGGCACGGGTCCGGGAGTGGTAGCCTTCGTGCTGCATCATAAGCTCGGCGGTGCAAGAGTGACCGGCTTCGACGTGCAGCCGGGTGCCGTCGGCAGGGCGGAACGTGCATGCGCCATGAACGGCCTTGAGGACTCCGTGGATTTCATCTGCTGCGATGTGGCGGAGGGCGCTTTTGACGCGGTCGTCTCGAACCCTCCGTATTTCAGGAGGACGCCGGACGAACCGGGCGCGGCGGATCCGGACGAAAGGTATATCGCAAGGCACGAGACCACGGCGGACTTTTACGGCTTTGCCGGGGCGGCGGCTTTTCTCCTCAGGGACGGAGGGAGCTTCTGCCTGGTGCACAGACCGGACAGGCTCGCCGACATCATCTGCGGGATGAGAGCTGCCGGGATCGAGCCGAAGGAGATGCAGCCGGTCGTTCCGTCCGCGGGGAAGAGCGCAAACATCGTTCTGGTGCGCGGAGTAAAGGGAGCGGGCCCTGAACTGAGGATGCTGCCTGAGATCGCGGTCCACGAGGCCGGCGGAGGGTATACCCCGGAGATACTCAAATTCTACGAAAGATAAACTCCTCTGTTCTTGAATACAGAGGTGTTTTTCTATTATAATGATGGTTAGTAAAATGGCTCCCGGACTGAGGAGCCGGGAGAGCACGATAAGGAGAAACAGCAATGATCACAGTAAGTATTAAAGGTGTGCTGATCGGAGTGCTTCTGATCGCTCTGATCGTACTGGTGGTGTTCCTGATCGTTCTGGTATCCAACGTTACGGATACGATCAAGAAGACCAATACGATACTCGACGGAGGCATGGAAGCTGCGGCCGGCGCAAAGGCAAAGGCCGACAATATTTCCGCGTCGGTCAAAGAGGGCGCTGCCAAGGTCGGAAGCGTCGCCCAGATCGGAGTCAATGCGGGACAGAAGATCGTAGACAGAGTGATCAGATAGCGGATAAGGAGAAGAGACATGGTAATCACAATCAATCAGATCATAGCCTTCTGCCTTGTCGGTGTACTGATCGCTTTCATCGTGGTGCTCGGCATGATGGCCGGCCCTGCGATCGAACTGCTCAAGAAGACCAAGACTCTGGCCGAGACAGGCAATGCGGCTGTCACAGAAACGAAGTCAAAGCTCGAAGAGATCGAAAACAAGGTGCTTGAAGCCGCCAAAGCGGTCATCCGCGATACATCCCCTGTGATAAAGGTGATCGCATGCGTGGGCATAGGACTGACCCTGTTCAACCTTCTGAAGGGCCTGTTCAGATGGATCACACCGGGCGGCGGATTCCTCGATGCGAGAAGAGAGCGCAAAAAAGCCGAAAAGGAGATACAGCTCTCCAGGCAGACCATAAAGAGGATCAACAGGCAGTCGAGGCTCGAGAGAGAAGCGTTCGAAAGAGCTGAAGCCGAGAAGAAAAAGATGCAGAAGATCGAAGCCGAGAACGCCAGAAAGGCTGCGATAGCTGCTGCGGCCGAGGCAAGAAAAGAAGCGAAGATCGCCGAGAAGACCGCGATAATAGAAGAAAAGGCGGCTCTCAGGGCTGCAGCTGCGGCTGCGGCGCTCAGCGCAAAGATCTCAAGGACCGAGAAGAAGGCGGCTGCGAAAGCTGCAAAGGCCGAAAAAGTGATCGCTGCAAAGGCTGCGAAAGCTGAAAAGAAGGCTGCCGCAATAGCAGCAAGGGCCGAAAGAGCGCTCGCGGTAAGAGCTGCCAGAGCAGAGATGCATGCTATAAAGAAGGCTGCGAAGGCCGAGAAGGCTGCTGCCGTCATGGCTGCAAGGCTCGAAAGAAAGGACCTGAAGAAAGATGCCAGAAAGCTTAAGAGAGCATTCTGGAAGTGCCGCAAAAAGGCCGATAAGAAGCTCGAAGGGGCTGTGCAGCCTATCGAGGCGGACATCAAGAAGGCGAAGATCAAATGGAGACTCGCTAAGACCGGCGCAGCGGTAGGCACTGCCGTGCTGAAGGTCCAGCTGAAGNTAAAAAGGCGGTGACCGGCGTGGGCAGCCTCATAAAGAAGTGCCATGAAAAGTGCGTCGAAAGAAGAGCGGCCGAAAAGGCTGCTGAAGCGGTCGCCGATGCGGTCGCCGAGGCGGCATTGGAACTGGAATGAGCCCTGTAAAGCCAAATAAAAAAACTACTACTTTTAAGGAGGCCGTGAATGGCTAGGATCCTTGTTAACAACAGCGGCCCTCTCCACGGAGAGGTTGAGATAAGCGGTGCGAAGAATTCAGTGCTGCCGCTTCTTGCCGCGACACTTATGACTGAAGACATCTGCGAGATCGAGGACGTCCCCGATCTCGCAGATGTCAGCGTAATGAAGCAGATGCTCAAAAAATACGGGGCTGAGATCGATGACAGCAAACACGGCATCATCAGAACGAAGACCCCGAAGATCATCTCCTTCGAGGGCGACAGAGACCTCGTCACCGAGATGAGAGCATCTCTTTTTACTATGGGACCGATGCTGGCAAGGTGCGGAAAGATAATCATGCCTATGCCGGGCGGATGCACCATAGGCAAAAGACCTATCGACCTTCATCTCAAGGGCTTCAGGGCTCTCGGAGCAAAGGTGACGGAGGATATCGAAAACGAGACCGTTACGGTCGAGACGGGGCCGGACGGGCTGACGGGAGATGTGATCTACCTCGACTTTCCGAGCGTCGGCGCGACCGAGAACATACTGATGGCCGCGGCGCTCGCAAAGGGCACGACCATCATAGAGAACGCAGCAAAGGAGCCTGAGATCATCGATCTGGCGAACCTGCTCAACAAGATGGGCGCCAGGATAAAGAGCGCAGGCACCGACATGATCAGGATAGAGGGAGTCGAATCCCTCTCGGGCTGCATCCATCAGGCCATCCCTGACAGGATAGAGACCGGCACATTCATGCTGGCCGCCGCCATCACGAGGGGCGACGTCCTCATAAAGAACGCTCTTCCGGGACACGTAAGACCTATCATCGCAAAGCTCAAGGAGTGCAACGTCGATA
>CACYHM010000425.1 GCA_902774195.1 uncultured Eubacteriales bacterium | reverse complement strand
ACGACATAGTCCTTACCTTCTTTGAGCAGTGTGTTGCCGTAGTATATCCTGAACTTAGGGGATTTTGCAGCCTTGAGGCTTAGGGTAGTCCTTCCGTATATACTGGTGATCGGTTCAGGATTGACAGTCCTGTTTATGTACCAGTAATTTGCATCGATGTTTCCCCTGTAACCGAGGTAATGGAGCATACCATTGATCCTTGCGGTGCTCGTGTACTGCCACTTCGTATATTTGACGCCGGACTGGCAGCTGCTGTAGTACTGCGCGCACCAGAGGTCTACATCGGATGCCAGAGCACCCGTGTCGATATACGAGCTGAAGAAGCTCGAGTTGGCGTAGATCCCCGGAGTGTATCCTGCAGCCTTGATCGTATTGCAGAACGCAACAGCGGCAGCCGTCGCGTCAGCTCTCTTCAGACCGTACATCCTGCCGAGAATGCCTCCTGCGAACTCGTAGTCCATGTAGACCGGCAGCTGCAGGTCTTTAGGGCCGATACCCAGAGCCTTGAGTCTGTTGAGTGCGAACTGGGCTTCCTGCTGTCCTTCGCTCGCGTTCTTTGCCTGTGAGAACACATATACGCCAGTCATGACACCGTTTGCCTTGGCGTTCGCGTACTGAGCGGCGATATTGTCGTCGTTGTACATCGACAGCTTTGTCCTGCCGTAATATGTACCCGTGACCTTCATGATCACGAAGTCGACTCCGGCAGCCTTCGCCTTTGCGAAATCGCATTTTTTCGACTGCCAGTCTGAGATGTCCACGCCGTTGACAATAAGATTTCCGTTGAACCTTCCGTTATGGTAGTACGTCGATCTGCCGGTGCTGGCAAACGGCGTACCTCCTGAGAAATCGCCGCCGTATGCGGGCTCATCGAACATCGCCGACGTTCCTGCCGCCATGCACACCGCCAGCATGCAGACGATCAGAGTCCTGGCAAGTCCCGATCTTCTTTTGCGGTTCTGAGTTTTCATAGCTCTCCCCCTTTGAATTTCCAATATATTACCTGTTTTCCAGAGCATTGACGTTTATCAGAATGTCGCGACCTCAGGGTCGCAGGCTTCAGTTTTTTCGAGTTTCTTTATATAGAGCACAGGGCCCTTCTCCTTATACGCTTCGGTATATTCGCAGCGTACCTTCGCCGTTATCTTTATCCAGTCGCCCACATTCAGCTTCTCAGCTCCCGACCAGTAGGCCAGAAGTCCTGCGAACTGTATGTCCGCCTCGCAGCAGGTCATCACATGTCTTCCGAATGCGAACTGCCCCTCCGGAAGCTCATCAGATAGAGCGACACGGCCCCTGATGATGAATGTTTTGCCGTCGTAGTCGTCCTCGTTCTCGTTGATGTCCCTGTACCACTCGGCGTACCAGTCGTCCTCGATGACGATCTGCGATGCATTCATGTCGTAAGGCAGCGGATCCTGGATGTCGTCCGGTTCGATGTCGTCAGGTCCGTATTCATATATTATGAGGGACCTTCTGTTGGCGATCCTGACCTCCTTGTGGTAAGGCATCTTGTCGAAGCCTTTCTCACAGCGGTTGAACACGACCATGTCCGCGGTCTGCATCTTGTTGAAGCAAAGCTGCCGCATATTGGCGTTGAACATCAGGAACGTCCCTGCATCGAAGAGCGCCATCTCCTGGGCTATGACCCAGTTGGGCGGCATCGCGGCAAACGGTCAAAGTCTCCTTTGCCTTCCATCCTCCCGAGGTTCACGTCGTTGAGTTCGGCCTCGCTTTTGATGCGTTCGACCCTTACTCCCGGTCCGACGAACTTCTCGGGCTCGTACTGAGTCTCTCCGTTCTCACAGACCAGCAGCAGAGTCCTGCCGTCGTCACCGAACTCGTGATGCTCGAGCGTCTCCTTTATGAATGTTGTCTTTCCCGCTCCGAGAAATCCCGTGAACAGGTATACCGGTTTTTCTGTCATCGTCCTATGCGAGTCTGAAAAGCTCGCTGAGTTTTTCCTTGTTGAGTCTTGTTCCTATCACTGCTACCATGCCCGTGGCCTCGGCGTCCGTATCTCTGATCTCGCCCTCGCCCGGCACATAGTCGAATTCGAGCCATCCTCCATCGGCATTCTCTACGATGCCCTTTGCCCTGAGCACCTCGCCGCATTCATCGAGGCTGTCCACGATCTCTTCGAGTTCGGCCCGCGTGTACTTGTTGCTGGTCTGAGCGCCGACCTCATCAAAGACCTCGTCGGCGTCGTGGCCGTGATGGTGGTGATGATGGTGATGGTGCTCATGGCCGCAGCCGCACTCGTGGTCGTGCTCGCCATGGTCATGATCGTGATGATGATCGTGTTCGTCATCGTCATGGTCGTGGTGATGATGGTGGTGATGATGGTC
>CACYHM010000424.1 GCA_902774195.1 uncultured Eubacteriales bacterium | reverse complement strand
AGTCAACGCCTGCATCTGGATGGCCGGCAAACCGGCAGGCCTCTACGGGATAAGAGAGTCCATGGGTCTTTAGTTGCCGTTTTTCCTCAAATGAGTTAATATTAACTAACCGTTATTGTTTAATCCAGGCAGATAAAGTCAGACAGAAGGCTCCTAAATGATCAACGATTTAAGAAACATTTTTTCAAACAAGGAGATCGATTTCGTTTTCCATCTGGAAAAGGCGATCGAAAAAAACGAATTCGAGCTCTACTTCCAGCCGATCATCCATTCGATATCGGGTTCTTTGTGCGGTTTTGAGGCTCTCGTGCGCTGGCATCACCCGACGCTCGGCTTCCTCACTCCTCCGCAGTTCCTCATACCTCTCGAGGAGACCCGGCAGATATATCCTCGTGCGCTGGCATCACCCGACGCTCGGCTTCCTCACTCCTCCGCAGTTCCTCATACCTCTCGAGGAGACCCGGCAGATATATCACCTGGACATCCATGTCATAGAAAAGGTCTGCCAGTGGTATGAAGAGCAGGTGAACGCGGGCAGGCCGGTAGTGCCTGTATCCGTCAATCTCTCGCGCGTGGACTTCGAGAGCACGGACATGTTCCGCGTGATAGAGGCTCTTACAGAAAAGTATCACATGCCTCACAACATGCTCAACATCGAGATCACAGAAAGCGCCATCAGCGACAACGCCGACCTCATGCATACCACTATCGACCGCTTCCGCGAGGCCGGTCATCAGGTGTGGATGGACGACTTCGGCAGTGGGTATTCATCGCTCAACACTCTCAAGGATTTCGAATTCGATCAGATCAAGATCGACATGTGCTTCCTGTCAGACATGAGCCCGAGGTCAAAAAAGATCCTTCGCTCCATGATATCCATGGCGAAGGACATAAGCATGATCACTCTTGTGGAGGGTGTGGAGACGGACGAACAGGTGGCGTTCCTCAAGTCCATAGGCTGCGACCGCATGCAGGGTTACTATTACTCAAAGCCTCTCCCGTACAGTCCTCTCGTATCGCATCTTACCGAAAAGGGCATATCTTTCGAGTCGGAGGAAGACAGAAAATACTACCACATGATCAACAGGATCAACCTGCTCAGCCCTTCCCCGTTCTCATTTGTATACGGTGAAGTCCGCCATCTGGACAAGGGGATCCCTCTTGCCATGCTGGAAGTGAAGGGGGACGAATGCTCTTTCATCTACACTGATGACGAGTTCAAGGAGCTCCTCGAGTCCATCGGGGCATCGGATGCATCCGGCGGCATACAGAGGCTGATCCATTTCGGCATCCTGAGCAAGAAAGAGATCGATACATTCCTGCACGATACCATCAGCAAGGGCGAGAGCAAGATCACCTTCAAGGTAAACGGCGATCTCTGCGTTGCCCGCGCGATGCTGGTCTCATCCAGGCAGGACTGCTACGCCATGCTGCTTTCCGTCAACAACTTCACTCAACGCATGGACATCAGTCACGAACAGCTCATCGATCAGAGCCTGATGAACATCTACTCCATGTACCTGAGAGTATCGATACTGCGGCCTGAGAAGAACGAACTTATCACCGTCTTAAAGAACGACCACTACGATTTCCCTATGGACGAGGTGCTCGACTACCGCAAAATGACCGAGCGCTTCGCTCAGATCGGAGTACAGCAGTCCGACCGCATCGCTTACCTGGATTTCATCGATCCCGATACGATCGAGCAGCGCATAATGGAAAGCAAAAACGGATTCATAAACACCAAGATAATGACAGCTGACGAGGACGGCAAATACAGCAAAAAAATGTACCTCGCGGTCAGTGCCGGCAATCACGAGGTAACATTACTGGTGCGTTACGCCAATCTCTGATCAGTCATCACAGGGTCTGTATTTTTCGATCACATGCCGCGCGGCGCGTATACCGTCGCAGGCTGCCGAGGTTATGCCTCCCGCATAGCCCGCGCCCTCGCCTGCCGGGTATATTCCCCGGATATTGCTCTCGCCCCTTTCGTCGCGCAGTATCCTCACAGGCGATGAGCTCCTGGTCTCGACAGCTGTGATCACAGCGTCCGGATCATCATAGCCGTGTATCTTCCCCGCGAAGTACGGCACGGCTTCTTTTATTGCTTCGGCCGCAAAATCCGGAAGCGAAGCGATTACCTTTGCAGCGCGCCCGCTCGCCGCCTCCTTCTCATCCAGGAATCGCCTCCTTCTCATCCAGGAATTCTCCCATGCTGCATCGCGGCGGTGTGAAGTCCGAGCCTCCGTTTATGAAAGCGAGCCGCTCGTACTTCTCCTGGAACCTCACTCCGGCGAGCACATCATCCGACCCGAAGTCTTCCGTCCTCACATCGCAGAGTATGCCGCTGTTCGCTGTCCCGCTGTCGCGCTTTCTGTTGCTCATGCCGTTGACGCAGAGCTCGCCCTCGGCAGTGGTGCATACGACCACCTCGCCTCCCGGGCACATGCAGAACGAATAGACTCCCCGTCCGTTCGACGCCCTGTGATTTATCCTGTAGTCGGCCGGCGGCAGCCTGCCGGCGTTTTCCTCTCCGTACTGCGCCGCGTCTATGAGCGCCTGCGGATGCTCCATCCTGACGCCTATCGAGAAAGGCTTCTGCTCCATGCGAAGGCCGGCGTCCTTTATCATGGCGAAGCTGTCCCTCGCACTGTGGCCGACCGCAAGGATGAGAACGTCGGTCTCTATCCTTTCCCTCCGTCCGTCTGCAGAGATATCCGCCGCCTTCAGCACGCCGTCTTCGATCACAAGCGATACGAGCCTCGTGCCGAAGCGTATCTCTCCGCCGAGGCTTTCGATCTTCCTTCGCAGACCGACTATGACGGTGCGCAGCACATCCGTCCCTATGTGCGGCTTTGCGAGATACATTATGTCGTCGCCTGCGCCCGCATCGCGGAACTCCGCGAGTACATGTCTGATGAGTCCGTCCTTTATCCCGGTCGCAAGCTTGCCGTCCGAAAAGGTCCCTGCGCCTCCCTCTCCGAAGAGCATATTGGCCTCCGGATCCAGGACTCTGTCCTTTCTGAATCTTTCGACGGCATCGATCCTGGCATCCATTTCAGGACCTCTTTCAAGAACTATCGGTCGGTAGCCTGATTTAGCAAGTTCAAGCCCTGCGAACAGTCCCGCAGGACCAGTTCCGACCACGACGGGCCTGTGCGCGAGCGCTCTGTCCCCCGGCTCCGGAGCTCTTGCCGCGGCGGCTTCGGCCTCTTCATCTACCACAGCAAGATCGCGGTTCTTTCCGGTCTTCAGTTTTTTGTCCGTAACGAAATCGACCGTATATACAAACTGTATATGCGGCTTCTTTCTCGAATCCACCGACTTTCTCCTGACCTCCCATCCCTTTATGTCGTCCGCGGCAATGCCGAGCTTCTTCGCGACTGTCACGGGAAGTTCATCCATCGGTGTGTCTGTATCTGTTTTTATCTGTGCCAGGCGATATCTCATTTTCCTGCAATGTCATCTGCTGCAGCGAGGCCTGTCAGCCACGCGTTGCTCAGGTTGAATCCTCCGCATCTGAAGTCCCTGTCGGCGAGTTCGCCCGTGATGTACAGCCCGGCTGCCAGTTTCGACTCAGATGTGGATGCGTCTATCTCGTCCATGGACACTCCGCCCATTGTGACCTGTGCATCCTTCCACCCTCTTATGCCCGCAGGGCGGAA
>CACYHM010000423.1 GCA_902774195.1 uncultured Eubacteriales bacterium | reverse complement strand
TGTCGAGGCACATCTCCGTGAACTGCTCGATCGTGGTGCTGTCCGTAACTGCGTATGTGTCCGCGTAGAGATAGCCTTCGAGAGGATACATGACATCCTTGTCCAGGATCTCGTCCGTCAGAAACCAGTATTTGTCGATCAGTTCGTTCAGGTATGCCTTGTCGGACCACTTCGAGATTATCTCTTCGGAAGTGTACGGCAGCTTCTCTGCCATCGCGGCCGCGACCTGCTCGAGCCTCGCTCCGTCGCGGACCTCTACCGTCTCTTTGGAGATGTAGTTGAAATCGCCTTCGTTTATGGCTTTCATCATCTTCGGGAAGGACATGGTCCTGTTGAAGATGTATGTATTAGCCTGGAGATTGTTGTATCCGCCTATCCTGGCGTTGATCTTGGCGCAGGTCTTGTTCTTTACAAGACCGGACGAGTCAAGAAGCTCGACTATGTATGAGGCGCCGGAGCCCTGCGGGATCACGACGACGACATCCTCGGGATTATTGCGGTCTACCGGTCCCAGCTGGATGGTGTACCAGCCTCCGGCGGCCACGAGGACGGCAAGTATCAGGATGAAGATCCACAGGCCCTTGCTGCTCTTTTTCTTTTTCCTCTTTTTCGTAACGGCTTTGGCGCTCGCCTGCTCCATAGCCTCTGCGCGTTCTACACGACTCATAAAATAATTCCTTTCGGTAAGTGATGTGGTATACTTTCTGTTGTAATCACGGCACTGCCGTTTTTCATATTGATTCTATTATAAGGGAAGAAAGACAAAATGACAAAGGATTCCGTCAAAGCGTTCCTTGAACGCAAGAATATCGAGATCAGCGCGAAGCGCTACGGCATCGACGCCCTGTCTGCAATGGCTCAGGGCCTTTTCTGCTCGCTGCTGATCGGAACCATCATCAACACACTGGGAACGCAGTTCCATATAGGTTTTCTCACCGAACCGGTGTTGGTCGTGAATGAAGCGACCAGCTACACCGTCGGAGGCCTTGCGATGGCGATGACAGGTCCGGCTATGGCAGTAGCGATCGGCTACGCTCTCAAATGCCCGCCTCTCGTACTGTTCTCGCTGGCAACGGTAGGCTTCGCTGCCAACGGGCTCGGCGGGGCAGGAGGTCCGCTCGCCGTACTCATTGTCGCGATCATCACAGCCGAGTTCGGCAAGGCTGTCGCCGGCGAGACAAAAGTGGACATACTCGTCACTCCGCTCGTGACCATCGGTATCGGAGTCGCGCTTTCGGCGTGGTGGGCACCGGGATTAGGCGCCGCCGCGATGAAGGTCGGTACGCTCATCATGTGGGCTACCGAACTGAGACCTTTCCTGATGGGGATCATCGTAGCGGTGATCGTCGGAATGGCTCTGACCCTGCCTATATCCTCGGCAGCTATCTGCGCCGCGCTTGGACTCACGGGCCTTGCCGGAGGAGCCGCTGTCGCAGGCTGCTGCGCACAGATGGTAGGCTTCGCGGTCATGTCGTTTCCTGAAAACAAGTGGGGAGGCCTCATCTCTCAGGGCATCGGAACATCGATGCTTCAGATGGGCAATATAGTAAAGAACCCGAGGATATGGATCGCGCCTACTCTGACAGCAGCTATCACAGGGCCGATAGCGACCTGCATATTCAAGCTGCAGATGAACGGCGCTCCTGTATCGAGCGGCATGGGAACATGCGGACTGGTAGGACAGATAGGAGTCTATTCGGGATGGGTAGCAGATGTGGCCTCCGGGGCCAAGACCGCCATAACCGGCATGGACTGGCTCGGCCTGATCCTGATAAGCTTCGTGCTGCCGGCGGTGCTGGCTCCTCTGGATGCCGTCGGCATCGATAGCCTCACCGATAACGTAAAGCGCGCCTGTGCCTTGAGCATAGGCGTTTTCATTTGCGAAGCTTTTGAGCTGCATCGTATTCAGATCGATCTCTGAAAGAGCGACGCCTCCCGCTGTGACCATTCCGCGCCTGTCGACCGATGCGACCGTGAAGTCGTCATGATCGAGGAGTGAAGCGAGTTTTTTTGTCCGGACATCGCCTGACTCTCCTCTGGCGCGGTCCTTCAGTATGCGCTGCATTCGCTTCGGAAGATCAGAGAGCTCTTTGTTGTACTGCAGGCGTATCGTCTGCCCGGGCTCGGCATAACGCGAGACATTGAGTATGGCAGGGCCCGAGAAGCCTTCGCGGGTGAAGAGGATGTTTCCGGTCATGCGCCCGGCCTTGCCGCTGCATGTGCATGCGGCATCGCTGCCAAATGCCGTGACCGTCACATCCGGTATGGAGATTCCGCTCAGATCGCTGTACGGGTAGTCATTCACATAGACAGGGGCAAGAGCCGGCCTCGGCTCGTTTATCTCCACTCCGAGACCGCGCAGGATCTCAAGCATCGAGCCGTCGGAACCGGTCTCCGGATACGTGATGCCTCCCGCGGCGGCGACCACGATGCGGGCATATACCGGCCCGCGGTCCTTAAGTCTGATCTCCCAGACGGGATCGCCGTCCGGGGCCTTTGAACGCGCAAGCCCGCCGGCCTTCACATCCGTTTCGATCTGCCACATGTTGCGCGCAGCTTCTCCGGTGAGAGCATCGAGCACATCCCGCGACTTCATCGAGGCAGGGAAGATACGTCCGTCCTCATCAGTCAGTTCTACCCCGAGGCCTTCGAACCACTTCATCATCTCAAGATTGCTGTGCCTGTACAGACAGCGCCTCAAAGCAGGGCCAGCGGAGCCGTAGCAGTTCACGAAGTCCTTGATCGAACCGGCGTGTGTCAGGTTGCAGCGGCCGCCTCCGCTCATCAGGAGCTTACTTCCGAGTCTGCGTGAACCCTCGAGCACGATCCCGTATGCTTCGCGCTCACCGAGATCCAGGTTCGCGGCAAGCATCAGTCCCGATGCACCGCCGCCTATTATCACTATGTCATAAATAAAACTGTCCATATCCGGATTCTAAACCATTACATCAAAAGAAGCGAGGCATATTGTCCGGAAGCGGATGATTAAGGTAGAATCATATCTGCAAAATGCATAGGAAGAATACAGAAACGAGGTGAACATGGTTTCATTCGAATGCGACTATATTGCCGGAGCTCATCCGCAGATCCTCAAGAGGCTTGCGGAGACCAACATGGAGGCGCTGCCGGGCTACGGTATGGACCGCTATACCGAAAGCGCAAAGGAAAAGATAAGAAAGGCCTGCGGACTTCCTGACGCGGACGTCGAGTTCCTGGTGGGAGGGACGCAGACGAATTCCGTCGTCATATCCACCATGCT
>CACYHM010000422.1 GCA_902774195.1 uncultured Eubacteriales bacterium | reverse complement strand
TTTCTCCGAACACGCCCTCGCCCAGTTTGACGAATCTGGCTCTGTCCGTATCGAGGCAGTATCTCGCCCATGACGCCCATATCGCCGCGAGGCCCGCGCCGTGCACAACATCATACTCAGCTGAAAGCTCATGCTCTATTTGATGGCAGGCCCAGTCTCCCTTCGTGGAGTTGCCGGCCGCCATGAGCCCGTTGTGCGAAAGGCTTCCGCACCACATGAGGTTGGCCCTCGCATCGTAGTCGTCCGGCTTTTTGAGAGCCAGCGGAGCCCACTTCATCACCTCTCTGAGAAGCGTGAACGAGAGCTGGTCGGTGAAGTCGAGAGCATATCCGTCGTGGAAGTATCTCTCGAGGGTATGCATCATGATGTCCGTCGCGCCGCATGCCGTCTGATACCTCGTGACTGTGGCAGTCAGCAGACTGTAGCGGTCAGCATCGGATCCAGCAGAGCGAATCTCACTCTTCCGAAATCGGTGTTGACGCCTCTCTTGTATACAGGATCGGTCTCATCGTTCGTGATGACGGACGAATCGCTCATCTCGGAGCCGGTAGCCGACAGCGTCAGGATGCAGCCCACAGGCGCGGTGCCTTCGACCTTGCGTTTGCCGCAGTAGAAGTCCCAGACGTCTCCGCCTCCGTACACACCGTAGCCTATCGCCTTGCAGCTGTCGAGGACCGAGCCGCCGCCGACCGCGAGTATGAAGTCGCAGCCCTCGGACTTATACAGCTCGATGCCCTTCCTGACCAGGGACACTCTCGGATTAGGCACTACTCCGCCGAGCTCGAAATCCGATGCCGGCCTTCTTCAGGAGGTCCTCGACTTTGTCGAGCAGTCCGGTCTTTTTTACCGATCCCGTCCCGAAATGCACCAGCACCTTTGTGGCGCCGTTTTCCGCAAGCACCTGCGCGACCTTGTCCTCCGCGCCCTCGCCGAAGTAGACATGAGTCGGCGTATAGTATTCCATGATCCCCATACTGTTCATCTCCTTTTATTTTTTTATTTCTTCAAACAGCAGCGCCTCGTAAGGCTTCAGCTGCATTATCTCCTCTGTTTCCGCCTCCGTGCGGTCCAGGTTCGTCAGCCTGATGCTGAGCTCATCCAGTTCGAAGTCGCCCGGCATGATGAAGTCGGCTCTCGAGGCCGAAAAGTTCCCGACTATCAGGAAGCGTTTTCCGCCGTAGTCTCTGCTGTACGCGATCACCTGCCTGTCATCGGGATAGTACTCTATCGTCCTGCCATAGAGCAGCGCCGGTTATCTCAAGCACCTTCTGATAGAACCTGTAGATCGACCTGTCCGAGGCCAGATCGGCTTCGACGTTGATCTCCCTGTAGTTCGGGTTCATGCACTGCCACGGCTCCGCGCCCTCGTTGAATCCGGCGTTGGCGCTGCTGTCCCACTGCATCGGCGTCCTGGCGTGGTCGCGGGCGCCGAACATTATCATCTTTTCAGCCGCCCTGGCAGGTATGTGCATCTCTGTCATCGTATCGTAGACGAAGTGTGAGACAGGATCTCTCAGCTCGCGCATGCTCCTGAACTTCGCGTTCGTCATGCCGATCTCCTGACCCTGATATATGAACGGCGTGCCCCAGCCGAAATATGTGATCACCGGCAGGAATGTCGCGGCTTCGTACCTGTACTTTTTGTCGTTGATGCCGAAACGGCTGACGCACCTGACGCAGTCGTGGTTTTCGAGCACAAGGGTGTTCCAGCCCGTGCCGTAGTATCTGAGCTGCGGGTCGATGAGGCCGCGCTTGAACTTTATCAGGCTGAACGGCCTCGGAATGAACTTCATTCCTCCCACGTTGTCGCTTGACATATGTTCGAAGTCGAATATGGTGTCGAGCTCGCCTGATTCCTCATTAATGTATCTGTGGGCGTGATCCGCATCCGGAGTGTATGATTCACCCACGGTATATGTGTCATAGAGTGAAAGGGCCTTTTCGTTGAGCTCGTTCAGGAACTCATGCATCCTCGGACCGTCGACATAATACTGCACGCCTTTCTGGAAGTGCAGCCGGTGTCTGTCGTCACGCAGCGGATAGACCTTTGAGATCATATTGAACACATCGAAGCGGAATCCGTCCACGCCCCTGTCGAGCCAGAACCGCAGGATATCCGCCATCTCTTCTCTGACCGCCGGGTTCTCCCAGTTGAGGTCCGGCTGATCCGGAGCGAAAAGGTGGAGGTAGAACTCATCTGTCCCGAGTATCCTCTCCCACGCGGATCCCGTGAACGACGAGGTCCAGTTGGTCGGAGGGATGAGCTCCTCATTGCCCTTTTTGTCTTTTCTGACCCTGCCTTTGCGGATAATATAGTAGTCCCTGTACGGCGAGTCCGGATCCGACAGAGCCGCCCTGAACCACGGGTGCCGGCTGCTCGTGTGGTTGAACACCGCATCCATGATGACCCTGAGACCGCGCGCGTGGCATTCCGCGACGAGCCTGTCGAAGTCCTCCATGGTGCCGAAAGCGGGATGGATGTCCCTGTAGTCGGCAATGTCGTAGCCGTAGTCCTTCCATGGCGAAGGATACAGCGGCGAGAACCACACGGCGGTCGCGCCGAGATCCTTTATGTAGTCGAGTTTCGAAATGATGCCCGGTATGTCGCCCATTCCGTCGTTGTTCGAATCCATGAAGCTCAGAGGGTATATCTGGTATACCACAGCCTCTTTGTACCAGTTCGTCTTTACAGACATCGCTCTTCCTTTCTGCTACGAAGTCACAGACAGCAGCACGGGCAGCAGCTGCTTCTTGCGGCTCATGACGCCCGGCATGCTGTACATGCCCTTTTCCATCCTGTTGTACGGCAGATCTCTCTCGGCCCTGTATTCGCTCGAAAGCAGCACGCTCTTTTCTCTCAGCACGTCCGTGATCATCAGAAGGGTCCAGTCCAGGTTCTGAGACTCCGCGATCTTTGCGAGCGCATCCAGATACCTGTCTGCGTATCCGTCCACATCCTTCAGCGTCGTGACCTCGCACTGGCCGATGCCTATCTTCGCGCTGCCCGATTCGTACTTCTTGAAATCGGAGAGTATCATCTCCTCCGGATCCTGCGTCGCGAGATTGTCGCTTATGCTGAAGAGCCCTTCGCCGAATTCCTCAATGCTCGTTACCTTTGCGAGTCTGGCCAGCATCTCGGCCGTGCTGATGTCCGAAGCCGTCGTCGTAGGGCTGCGGAGTATAAGGGT
>CACYHM010000421.1 GCA_902774195.1 uncultured Eubacteriales bacterium | reverse complement strand
GCTCTTTACCGTCATCCGTCTCCTTCGCGAAGAGCGACAGCCTGATGCTTTTGCCCCCGGCGTGCTTCAGAGCGCTGAGGAGCATGCATGCGATCACCATGCGCAGCTTTCCCGGGTCGCCTGTGAGCTTCTCCGGAAGATCTGCGGCTATATCCGAAGTGACTTCGATGCCCCTGAGCTCCGCCTCTTCCGAAGCATCCGCGAGAGCTTCATCCACGATATCCCTGATCGAATACGGGACCGACTCCGGGACTATGCCGGCGGTCTCGTTTTCGCTGCCCGTGATGCTGTCTTCTATCTCATCCATCTCGGTCTTTTCATCGTTGATGTTCTGTATGGTAAAGATGAACCTGCGAAGAGGCTCGCCCTCCCTGCGGTCTATGGCGAAAAGCCTGACTAGGCACCACCCCTTTGTTTTGCTCATGTACTGGCAGGCTATGCTCTCCCTGTCAAAACGTTCCTCAAGCGTAGCAGGGTCCATGAACTCCTCAGCGACCTGCCTGTACTCGTCCGTGACATCATCGATGAACAGCTTACCGAGGCGAGAAACAACACTTCCGCGTGCGCTCCCGCGTGCGGCATCAGCGCCCTTGATCGTGGTGATATCATCGTTCACAAGATCCGCCATGTATATCATGTCATAGATGTCGGACATGTATGCAATGCCGGTCTTCCTGAGTTCCATGTCCTTCCAGGCTCTCCTGTACGACAGCGTAGCCACGACATATGCAAAGAATCCCGCGATCCACACCAGGGCAAGACCGAGCAAGGCATAGAAGTTCTTTCCTTCAAAGAAGCTTTTATGCAGTTTGTATGTAATGTAATGATCTGAAAGATCGATGTCATTGAGGTAATACAGGATCATGCCCATGGTCAGCTCGGATCTTCCTGCCACCGGCGTCTCATCCTCCTCGGCCGAAGGATAATACACGATGTAATCCCCCTTCGAAAGAGGGATGAGCAGATCTCCGTCAAATACATGGTCCAGCTTTACATCCTCAAGCTCGTATTTTCTGAGATCGAGCGTCTGCACCTTCTCATTCGGCGAGCCGACATGCTGATGGACCTCGACGACACCGCACCAGGCATTGTTCAGGTAACAGTCACCTTTGATGTTTATGCGCATGACCCATTCGGAGATCTCGGAAGATGACCTGTTCGTCAGCACACCGTCAAATGTCTGCCCTGTAAGATCCACGGTCTTTCCGTCCATGTCAAAATCTCTCTTGAGCCATGAACTGGTGCTGTCCTCTCTGTCGTTCAGGACCATGACAGCCTGCTTTCTGTCATCCTCGCCCTGTGTCCTGTGCAGCTTGCTGTTATATGAGATCACCGACACGACATGAGCGACGGCAGCGATGACTATCGCTACCGCCAGGATCGCCAGAAAGTTCTTTGTGCTTTCCATTCTTTTACTGTTCATTTACTGCTCTTATCCTTTTAACGTTATTCGTTTTTTCCGTTGTACCTGAGGCACAGCATCGTCAGATCGTCGAACTGCTCTGCATCTCCGATGAATTCATTGATGTCATTGCGTACGGACTTCATCAGTTCCCACGGCGCCGCCCCCGCAGGAGCGTTATCGAGCGCCCTGACCATGCGGTCCATGCCGTACAGCTCATCAGATGCCGAAGTTGCCTCCGTAACACCGTCTGTATATACGAATATGCTGTCGTCCTTTTCAAGCTGTATCACATAGTCCTCATACTTCATTCCTTCCAGACCGCCTATGACTCTTTTCGCATATCCTGTTGTTGACTTCTTCGAGAACAGCTGCCGGAGACAGTGTGTCTCTCATCGTATCCGAAAGCATAATCTTGGATATCATCATGAACAGAGCAGCCGGCACGCCCTTGCCCGAAACGTCGGCAATCTCGATGGCCAGGTGGTCATCGTCGAGCATCAGCATATCGTAGAAGTCTCCTCCGACGCCCTTTGCCGGCTCCATCGAAGCGAAAAGGTCGAATTCATTCCTGTCAGGGAACGGAGGGAATACCACAGGCAGCACGCTCATCTGTATCTTTGCGGCAAGCGCCAGCTCGGTGACCAGACGCTCCTTTTCGGCAGTCGCGGCAGTCAGGTCGTCCATATACTCCGCGACGTCGGTCTCCATGTCGCGGAGCGTCACCGCCAGACGCTCTATCTCATCTCCTGTGTGTATGTCAAGATCAGCGAAATGTCTCTCGCCGTCCTTCTTGTTTTCATCATCGCTGTACTCCACAGCCGCAGCTGCAAGCTTGTCGATCGGATCGATCATGGCCTTCTTCATGCGCTTCATCCCGATATATGAGGCTATGAGAGTCACGACCACAAGAAGCGCGACGTACTCAGCAAAGAATCGCTTGCTGGCCTCGACCATAGGGTTCAGCTTTTCGTCTACGCATACCAGTATCGTATACCTGTTGATACTGCACATAGTCGACGCAGCGGTGCAGCGCGGACCGTATTTGGCTCTGTTCGTGAACACAGCCTGGATGCCGGACTTCACGCCCTGCTCCCTGTCGAGGGATGTGCGCTTTTTTCCGTAGACCAGCTGCTCGAGTTCCTCATGAGGATACTCATCCCATGTGCCCGGTCGACATGTGCTGTCTTCTTTCTGATCGGCGTCAACGATATATATCATCCTGTTGCTTTTCAGATCGATGGCCACCATGAAGGCATTGAGCGGGCCGTTCCTGTTCTGCAGGCTCTTCATCGCTTTCAGAACGCCCTGGAATTCATCAGACTCCCTGATGCCTGCGTACTTCGCGATATATTCCTCAGATGTTCCGTCTCCTTTTTCTTCATCCGGGATGCTGTCATAAATACTCATCACGGTCTCGCTCAGTCTGCGGTAATCGGTCTGGCTGATGACTGCGGCCTCAGCATTTGCCTGATTCCATGTGTTGACCATGTATTCGTGCATGACGCCGACGACATACAGCAGGAACCCGAATATCAGCACTGCCGCTCCGATACCCATCGTCAGAGCAAGCGTGATCAGGAAAGTCTTCGTGCCGAGTGAACGGCGCACCTCGTTGAGATGATTGTCTCCTTGTTTCTTCTTTGCCATTTCTGTTTCCCTTTACTCCTGGACTGTCGCTATCAGCAGTCCCGACTCGTCCGCCGCCGGCAGTTCTAACAGCATTCCGGATACCCTGAAAAGTATCTCCATGCCCTCGATGCCGTAAGGCAGGTGACAATATGTGCTCTCCGGCACGATCACGCGCCCGCCTGCACGCACCTTGTCCATGAACACGAATATCTGCTGTATCACACTTTCAAGATC
>CACYHM010000420.1 GCA_902774195.1 uncultured Eubacteriales bacterium | reverse complement strand
ACAGGGCAGCGGACGGAAGCTTCTACGAGTTCGTTTGCTGGACGAACAGCAAGGGCGAAAAGATTTTTACGGACAGCAATGTGCGCGAATACTTCAGCCCTGGAGAGAAGGCGGCCGCCGGCGCAGAAGACGCTGCAGATGAGGCTGGAGGAAACGAACTTTATGCGGTATGGAAGCCTTCGGATGAGGTGATCGTAAGCTCGCTCGCCGAGAAGGCGGCGGGAATACCGGGATCGAAGGATGGTACGGATGGTACGCCAACTAAGGAAACAGTAAAGACCCCGGTCTCATCAAAAGGAGTGAGAACAGGCGACAGCTCATACATGGCCCTTTACGCAGGGATGATGTCTCTCGCCGGAGCAACGTTGGCGCTGCTTCTGATCAGGCGCAAAAGACGCAGAGAAGACAGCGAATAAGATACAGCTAGCATCTGGTGTGTGCATCGCATGCATCAGTGCAAAACCCCCCCGTCGGGCTGCCGCACATAAAAATGCGGCGGCCCGTTTTATTTTTTTAGATAAATAGTTGACAAGCATCCGCTAAGCGAGTATATTGTGAGTTGAGATTAGCACTCTCACCAAGTGAGTGCTAACAAAAAATAAAGAAAACGGAGGCGGGACATGGATCTGAGCGAAAGACAATTGAAGATACTGCAGGCGATCATAACGGACTACGTTGAGAACGCCGAGCCGGTCGGCTCAAGATCGATCGCTAAAAAATATGACCTCGGTGTCAGTCCTGCGACCATAAGAAACGAGATGTCGGACCTTGAAGAGATGGGTTACCTGACTCATCCTCATACATCGGCGGGCAGAGTTCCTTCTGACAAGGCATACAGGCTGTACGTGAACAACCTTATGAAAAAGAAGAACCTGAGCGCCAGAGACAAGAGGATGATCAACGACCGCCTCTCGGCCAGCAGGGACGAATTCGACAGGACCATAAGACATGCAGCCGAGCTGCTGTCCGAGATCACGAATCTGGCATCGTTCGCGATGACGCCGGCGACCAACGAAGAGACGATCAGCTTCATCAGGCTCCTGCCGGTAGACGAGAGGACACTGATACTCATGATCGTCGGAGAAAGCGGCAACATCACGAACACGACGCTGAGGCTGAAGGTACCGTACACTCAGGAGGCGCTCGACCTGCTGAGCAAGAATATGACGGTGCGGCACAAGGGACGGACCCTCGACGATGTTCTCAAATCCGAGATCATCGAGGACGTCGGTTCGGACATCGAAGCGATGAGCTCGCTCGAAGGCGACGTGATGCCGAGCTTCATCAGGACCCTCGAAGACATGCTCAATGTCAATCTGTACATGGAGGGCATGACCAATATCTTCGATCTTCCTGAGTACTCGAGCATAGACAGGGCAAGGGACTTCATGGAGCTCTTCGCCAGAAAGGACTGGTTCACCCAGAAGATGCTCGCCAGGGATGACGGCGTCGTGGTGACCATAGGCGACGAGAACGACACCATGAAGGACTGCACGCTGATCACGGCATCCTACCATGTCGACGGCAAGCTGGTCGGAAAGATCGGAGTCATAGGGCCGACAAGGATGAAATACGATGAAGTCACATCGATCATGGAGTATCTGACCAACAACCTGAGCGAATCGTTCAGGCTAACGGCCGGAAGCGGACCGGGTGACGGCACGGACGGTGCAAAAGAGCCGGAAAACGAAAAGTAGACATATATCACCATCGAAAGGAAAAAGAAATAATGGCAAAGGAAAAAGCAAAGCACATCCATATCGAGGATGGCAATGCCGAAGAAAAGGAAAAGGCGGCTGCCGAAGAGGTGACTGAAGAAGCTGCCGCTGAAGAATGCTGAAGCTGAGCCTGAAGAGGCAAAGGCCGATGAAAAGGCCGGAGAGCAAGCCGGATCCGAAGCAGAAGCGGAGCCTGAAGAAAAGAAGGAGGAAGCATCTGCCGAAGAGCAGGAATCCGAACGCTACATGCGTCTGATGGCGGAGTTCCAGAACTTCAAGAGAAGGGCGGCAAAAGAGAAAAGCGACATCCACGCTTTCGCGAACGAAAGGCTTATCGGAGACCTTCTCCCGGTGATGGACAACTTCGAAAGAGCTCTCGAGACCGAGACGGAAGATATCGAAGGATATGCGAAGGGCATGCAGCTCATATTCGAGCAGATGAAGACAGCCCTCGAGAAGGCCGGCCTCAAAGAGATAGAAGCGCTCGGGCTCGACTTCGACCCTAACGTGCATAACGCCGTGATGACGGACAACACGGAAGAATACGAAAACGACAAGATCAGCAAGGTCCTTCAGAAGGGATACAAGCTGAACGACAAAGTGATACGGCCGTCGATGGTCGCAGTGAACAAACGTTAACAAATCTTTTCACACATACAGGAGGAAATAAAAATGGGTAAGGTAATAGGAATCGATCTTGGTACAACCAACAGCTGCGTAGCTGTACTTGAAGGCGGTGAGCCTACAGTTATCACTAATTCGGAAGGAATGAGAACGACACCTTCGGTGGTATCGTTCACAAAGAGCGGCGAGAGACTCGTCGGCGAGACAGCAAAGAGGATCGCCATCACAGAGCCTGAGGGCACAGTGTCATCGATCAAGAGACACATGGGAGAAAACTACACCGTAAATCTTCGCGGCAAGGACTACACACCGCAGGAGATCTCGGCTATGATCCTCCAGAAGCTCAAGGCTGATGCTGAGGCGTATCTGGGCGAGAAGGTCACAGAGGCAGTCATCACAGTACCTGCTTACTTCAGCGATGCTCAGAAGCAGGC
>CACYHM010000419.1 GCA_902774195.1 uncultured Eubacteriales bacterium | reverse complement strand
GAGTGAAGACTCTCGAAAAGATAAGCGAGTCTTTCCGCGAGTCGAGAGAGGTGGCGAACACAGCCATAGAGCTTCGCGAACTCGGCATAGAGATGAGCGAAGCGGTCAGGGTATATAAGATCTACGGCAAGGACGCGCTGGATATAGTCAGGGAAAATCCCTACACGCTCGCTGATGACATATGCGGCATCACCTTCAACCGCGCGGATGCCATCGCGGCGAAGATGGGACTCGAGCCAGAAAGCAGCGTCAGGATAGAAAGCGGCATACGCCATATGCTTAAGTCGTGGGCGATGTCCGGCAGCACTCTGATGCCCGAGAGCCTGCTGATCGAAAAGACCGCAGAGCTGCTGGATGTGATGATGGACAGTGTCGCGGATTCAGTCAGGGACATGGTCTTTGCCGGCGAGCTCGAAGAGGACCGGATAGACGATATCGCCGTCATCTATCTGTACGGCTATTACCACGCGGAGCAGAGGGTGGCTCACGCCCTTGCATCGCTGATCAAGGCTCCGCCGAAGCAGGTGCCGGTCAGCCTTGAGAACGCGCTTTACTCGGCAGAGCAGAGCATAGACGCAGACGGCGAGGTGAAGCTCTCCGAAGAGCAGAGACGGGCGGTCGTCGAATGCCTGTCCGGGAATGTCACTATAATCACCGGCGGGCCGGGAACGGGAAAGACGACTATCATCAACACGCTTGTCAGGATATTCCGGCAGGCCCGCCATGACGATACACCGCCTGCTCGAGTTCGTCTGGTCCGACGAGGAGGACCTTCTGAACTTCGGCAGGAACGAGGAGAATCCGCTCGAGCAGGATGTAATTATAGTCGATGAGGCGTCGATGATAGACCTGATGCTGATGGACGGACTCCTGAATGCGGTAAAGGAAGGCACGCGCGTCATATTCACGGGCGACGCCGACCAGCTGCCGCCTGTAGGAGCGGGCAACGTGCTGCGCGACATGATAGCGAGCGAATGCATCCCGGTCATAAGGCTCAAAGAGATATTCAGGCAGGCCGAAGGCAGCGGCATAGTGACCGCATCCCACATGATAAACGGCGGGGACTACCCGGCAAAGCAGATAGGCGAGGATTTCTACATCATCGCCAGGATGAACGAGACCGCGGTCACGGATACTATAAGGGAACTCATCGGAGGACGCATTGCAAACAGCTTCAGCTTCGTGAAGTCCGCTGACGACATACAGGTGCTGACGCCGACCAAGCGCGGCATGCTCGGAGCACCGGGTCTCAACAATATGCTGCAGGAGATCATCAACCCGCCCGAAGAGGGCAGGGCCGAACTCAGAGTCGGACCGGTGACATTCCGCGAGGGCGACAAGGTCATGCAGCTAAGGAACAACTACGGAGCGGAGTGGCGCACGGACTACTTCACGACGGAGGGCGAGGGCGTCTTCAACGGCGACATGGGCATCATCGAAGAGATCGATACCGAAGACAGAAAGATGACCGTGAGGATGGATGACCGCATCATAGAATACAGCGGCGAGATGCTCGAAGAACTCGACCTGGCCTATGCAGTCACCGTCCACAAGAGCCAGGGCTCGGAATTCCCGGTAGTGATAATACCGGTGCTGCGCTTCCCTCCGATGCTGATGACCAGGAACCTGCTCTACACAGCAGTCACCAGGGGCAAGCGCCTCGTGCTGATAATAGGCGATCCTGCGAGGGTGCGCATGATGACAGACAACAACCGCGCCGACGGCAGATACACGGGCCTGAAGGAAAGGCTCATCGCGCTGGACGCGGATCCTTTCGGACGTTACTAAAGGAGGTTTCAGATGGCAAAGAAAAAGATCGATACCGGCATAGTGGTCGTAGGAGCCGCGTTCGTGGATATCAAGGGATATCCGTACTCGCAGTACATCCCGACGGGGCGCAATTCAGGCTTCGTGGTCGAGGTGCACGGCGGAGTCGGACGAAACATTGCCGAAGACATCGCGAACGTCGAGCTGAGGCCGACTTTCGTGACCGTGCTCGATCAGCGGAACATCAGCACGGAGGTAGCGGACAAGCTCGCCAAGCACCGCTGCAATACCGATTACATAAAGAGGACCGACGACGGTCTCGGCACATGGCTGGCAGTCTTCGACAACAGCGGCGATGTCGTGGCGTCCATATCCAAGCGCCCCGATCTCATGCCTATGCTCGAAATGCTCGATGAGAAGGGCGACGAGATATTCAGAGGAGCGGACAGCATAGCGGTCGAATTCGATATCGAGGTGCCTATCCTCAAGAGGATCATCGAGCTTGCCGAAAAACACGGAAAGAAGATATACGCGGTGGTCTCGAACATGTCGATCGCGATCGAAAGAAGAGACCTCCTGAAACACATAGCCTGCCTGGTATGCAATTTACAGGAGGCCGAGCTGCTCTTCTCCGAGGACTTCGAGGAGATCGCTCCTGAAGACATGGGAGAGGTGCTTGCCGAAAAGATCAGCGCCGCAAGGATGCCTGCGATCGTGGTCACGATGGGAGAACACGGCGCGGCCTTTGCATCGCTTGACGGTGAGTGCGGATACTGTCCTGCGCCTAAGGTGGATGTAAAGGATACGACAGGAGCGGGAGACGCTTTCTTCTCTGGGGTCGCGATAGGGCTCACATACGGCAAGGATCTCGGCGAGGCCTGCGAGATAGG
>CACYHM010000418.1 GCA_902774195.1 uncultured Eubacteriales bacterium | reverse complement strand
GCATTACCTTATCTGGCCGCTTCCTGTAAGAATGAACTTGTATGTCACGAGTTGATCGACTCCCATAGGTCCTCTTGCGTGGAGCTTCTGGGTCGAGATCCCTATCTCGGCGCCAAGTCCCATCTCTCCGCCATCAGTAAATCTTGTTGAAGCGTTCCAGTAAACACATGACGAATCGACCTCTGCAGTGAACTGCTCCGCAGCTTTCTGGCCCTTGGTTATTATCGCTTCACTATGATGAGTGGACCACTTATCTATGTGATCGACAGCTGCCTCAAGCGATGGTACGATCCTTACTGCCATGATGAGGTCATCGTATTCTGTGGCCCAGTCCTCTTCAGATGCCGCTTTGATGAGGCCCGCTTTCTTGTCCCGGCATACGCTGGAACTGGTGATGATGTCGCGAGCATGCTCGTCGCACCGTAGCTCTACGCCCTTATCCGTGAGGGCACCGGCGATGCGTGGAAGTATCTCATCCGCGATATCTTCATGTATCAAAAGCGTCTCGGCAGCGTTGCATACTGAAGGTCTGTCAGTTTTGGCATTAACAGTGATTGAGACAGCCATGTCGGGATCAGCATCCTTATCGATATATACGTGGCAGTTTCCTGCTCCGGTCTGGATGACAGGCACCTTTGATTCGTCAAGGACTCTGTTTATGGGCCTGGCGCTTCCTCTTGGGATTAGTACATCGATATAGTCAGACAGGCACATCAGCTCATGTGCAGATTCATGGGACAGATCCTTCACGAGCTGCACGCAGTCTTCAGGAAGGCCTGCTTCATGAAGGGCAGCTCTCATGACCTCTGTTATCGCATCGTTTGATCTGAAAGCCTCATGGCCGCCGCGAAGTATTACACAGTTGCCGGCTCTTATGCAGAGCCCGGCGCAGTCGCTGGTGACGTTCGGCCTTGACTCGAATATGATCCCGATCACTCCGAGAGGGATACTGACTTTTCTGATTCTGAGACCGTTAGGACGCGTATAGTCTTCACGGACTTTTCCTACCGGATCAGGCCATTCTGCAACGTCGCGGAGCGCTGACGCCATGCCTTCGATTCTGTCAGGAGTAAGAAGAAGTCTGTCCATCATAGCTTTGGCCATGCCGTTTTTCTCGGCTTCTTCCAGGTCAGCACCATTAGCTGCCAGTATCTCATCCTTGCGGGAGGAAATGGCGTCAGCCATCAGCTTGAGAGCCCTGGTCTTTGATTCCGGATCTGCAGTCCGGAGGATCTTCGCGGCATTTTTCGCGCGGAGTCCCATCTCTTCGATAACAGTCATTTCTACTGCCTTTCTATTGGATTTTACTTGTTATGTGTGAAAAAAGTCCCGATCTCTTCTCCGTCGAACAACCTGTAGAGATTGTTCGGATCATGTCCGGATACTATCGCGCAGGATATCCCTGCTTCACCGGCTATGCGGGCGGCCGTGATCTTGGTGGCCATTCCGCCTGTGCCGAAATTGCTGCTGGGCTCACCTGCAAGCTTTATGATGTCTGGCGTGATCTCAGAGACTTCATGGATTATATATGGTGGTTCTATGCCGTCTGCGGATGTCGAAGAAGTGCCGTCTGGGTTTTGTTCGGCAGAGCCGGCAGTATCGGCAGTACAGGCGTTTCGGGCGGCACGGGAGAATCTGGTCGGATCGCTGCTGTAGAGGCCGTCAGTATCGGTGATGAGGATCAGCAGATCAGCTCCTGTAAGCTTGGCTACGTATGCGGAAAGTGTGTCATTGTCGCCGATGTTGGCGCCTTCCAGCTCATCAGTTGCGACCGTGTCGTTTTCATTTACGATCGGGATGACGCCCAGACTGAGAAGCTGTGAGAAAGTATTCTCGGCATTTGTGCGCCTTAGCTTATCGCCGAAGACATCGGATGTAAGCAGTACCTGTGATACGATGTGATTGTATTCTCCAAATAGTTTATCGTAAATAAACATTAGCTTCACGAGGTCACAGATGACACGTGAAAGACCAGACAGCCTCCTTAGATCGAGCATGCCGTTCTCATGTGTAATAGTGGACGTGCCGACCTTAATGACGACACGTCCAGCTTTGTTGATTTCTTCTCTTGTTCTGATCAATTTATCAACCTGTTATTGATTCGTTGTATTATTTGGATGAAGCCGGTGAGATCAGTGCCTGAAGCTCGTTCAGCGGCATGGACTGGAGGATGACCTTTCCCGGGCCGGTGACGACTGTATTGAAGAAGCCTTCACCGCCGAGCAGCATGTTCTTTACGCCCGGTACAGTCTGGATGTCAAGTGAACATGTAGCATCCATGGCTGCAACATAGCCTGTGCTTACAAGAATCTGCTGTCCTGCTTCGAGCTCGTACTCTACGGCTGTTCCGTCGATCTCGACGAATGCCGTGCCCTTACCGTCAAGCTTCTGCATGATGAATCCTTCGCCGCCGAACAGTCCGGCGCCGACTTTCTTCTGGAAGAAGACTGAGAGGTTAACTGAATCTTCACTTGCGAGGAATGCGCGCTTCTGGATGATCATTGGCTTCTCGCCGATATCGAAGGCTTTGATCGAGCCGGGGAATGAAGCCGCGAAAGCGATCTGGCCGTCTCCGTTCTGAGCGGTATATCTGTTCAGAAACAGTGATTCTCCACTGAACAGTCTTCCAAGAGCTTTACCTACTCCACCTGCAGAAGTAGTCTCCATCTTCATGTTAGGAGTCATCCAGCTCATAGCTCCACCTTCTGTGATAAGAGCTTCACCTGGTTTTACATCGCAGATAAGTACTGGCAATGGTTCTCCGATTACTTTATAATCCATAATTTTCCTTTCCGTCATAATGACCTGCCAAATTATTTTACTGATTTCATACTATACTTTTTCAATGTCACTGTCAATCATCGTCATTCTGCAAGAACAGGGCCTGAGTGGTGATATGCGGGCATCATTGACAGCTTGAAAAGGTTCATTTTATGCAGTCTGTCGATCTTCGCTCTGGCTTCGGGATCATCTATCACACCTGTCCTTATGTACCTGTCAAGCGTATCGTATGTGAATCCCAGCTTTTCCTCATCGCTCATCCCCGAAAGGCCGTCGTCGGGCACCTT
>CACYHM010000417.1 GCA_902774195.1 uncultured Eubacteriales bacterium | reverse complement strand
CTTTCGAAGAGGAATCCGCTGTCGCCTGTGAACGGTTCGTCGCCTGCCATCAGAGGTCTGTCTGCCATCGAGAACCATATGAGGTCTTCGGGATCTGCAGCCTCGTCGAAGAGCCTGTTGGTCTTTTTAAGAGCCGGATGAGAATACGCATGCATATTGGGCCTCATATGCAGCGGCAGCATGTTCTTTACATATCTGATGACATCCTTTTCCCCGCTTATCCTCTTTATGAAGGTCTCTGCGAGCGGCAGCCCCCGGTTCTCGTGATCGTATGCGTGTATCCTCCCGTTCACGAATTCCGTCGTGACCGTTTTTCCCAGGTCGTGCGTCAGAGCGAGCAGCATGAAGCTGTACGGATCCGACACCCTGTCCCTGTACTTCGCAGCCCTGTCGGTCACCTCCATCGTATGGGTCCAAACATCGCCCTCCGGATGGTAAACGGGGTCCTGCTCCACGCCGATAAGAGCCTTGAGTTCGGGAAACCAGGCGTCCAGCTGATCCATCTCCCGGAGGGTCTCAAAGAACACCGACGGCTTCTCCGAACCGAGCAGGGCTTTTTTCAGTTCGCCCTCCACCCTCTCTCTGGACAGGCCGGACAGATCCATGCCGCGACACAGCTCAGTCGTCTCAGGTGCGACTGCAAAACCGAAACGCGCCGCGAACATCGCCGCTCTGAGGACGCGAAGCGGATCCTCGGCGAATGACTCATCGTCCACGTGGCGTATCACTCCCGCCTCTATATCCGCAAGCCCTCCGAAATGATCGATGATCTCTCCCGTCAGTATGTCCTCCATCAGAGCGTTGATCGTAAAGTCGCGTCTTTTTGCAGCTTCCTTCGTCCCGATGAAGGGATCGATGTCGACCTCGAAATCCGTATGCTTAGTTCCTGTCTTTTTCTCGCGCCTGGGCATCGCGACGTCCACACCGGACCCTGCGAGAGTGTATATGCCGAAGCTCTGCCCGAACGACAGCGGAGTACCGAGTCCGCCCAATATCTCCTTCAGGACGTCCGGACTGATGCCGTGCACCTCGATATCCACATCCTCATTTTCACGGCCCATGATTTTGTCGCGCACAAAACAAAACCGCCGACGCAGTAGGCTCTCCCTCCCGCGCCGGCGACTTTTTCTGCTATTGTTTCTGCTATGCTTCTGCTATTGCCTCGATCTCGCACAGCGCCCCTTTCGGCAGATCCTTTACCGCAAAGCAGCTTCTTGCAGGCTTCGAGGTAAAGTAGTCCGCATATACCGTGTTGAATGCGGCAAAGTCCTCTATGTTCGCAAGGAAGCATGTGGTCTTGACGACCTTGTCGTAATTGGATCCCGCTGCCTCCAGTATCGCTCCGACATTCTTGCAGCTCTGTACTGCCTGCTCTTCTATCGTAGCCGGCATATCGCCTGTCTCAGGATCGACAGGAAGCTGTCCCGATGTGAATACGAATCCGTTTGTGATGAATCCCTGTGAATACGGTCCGATTGCTCCCGGAGCATTCTTAGTCTCAATCGCTTTCATTTCGTCTCCTTCTGCTTTACGCTTATGATCAGATCACGCTATTTCTTCTTCTGTTTCTGAGGCGCCTGTACTACAGGATCGACCTTCACTTTGCGCCACTGTCTTCTCGAAGCCTCTATCGCCTTCCTGTCAGTGCCCCTCTTTCTGAGTTCGTTGATGTACATCTCTTCTGTCATGCCGATCTGCTTATAGTAGGTGATCATTTCCTTCTGCTTCTGCTGCAGGAAGAAGTAAAGGCCTCCGGTTACGGCAAGGGCTATCAGCATGCCGATCAGAAGACCCTTCCATTTCAAGAAGACCGTCAGCAGAACGAGCATGATGATAAGGCTGGCTCCGATCGCGATGCCGCCCCATTTGATCGTCTTCTGGTCGATGCTCTTAGGCTGCTTGACGCCCTCGGCATTGATCATCTGCTTGTACAGGTTCTTCTGGTATGCGCCGGAAGGACGATTGTACTGCATATTTCCCTGCATTTTGCTGTATCTGTTTTTGCTCATTATTTATTTCCCCTTTATCTGTTTTGATTTTGAACACAGTAATAATACCATAGAACGCAAATAATTAAAGAGCAAAAAAGAAACACATGAGAGTCAACCCGGCTCTTTCCGGCCAGTTGTTGACGCAAACTTCGTAAAACCTCCGATTTTGCGTCAACATTCTGCTGCCGCCAGAGCAGTTACTAGAAAAATGTTGACGTAAAACGGGCTCTCATTGCCGGTTTTGCGTCAACAATTGCTGTCTCAACCACATTACTCAAGGTATTTGTTGACGCAAAAACAGTCTCTATCATATGTTTTGCGTCAACATTCGACCGGATCTACTTCTCCGTCGGATTTTTTTCTTCTTTGCCGTTCTCACCGCTGTTCACACCGGCCTTATCGGTATCAGCCCTGCCCTTGTTGTACAGGCTCAGGCATGTGATAAGGACTCCTCCGACGAATACCGCGATCCATGCATGTCTGTATGAACCGGCCAGAGTGCCCCAGATTATCATGATGACCACTGAAGCTATACTGATGATTGCGTTTATGTTTCTGTTATTCATTTTTTCCTCCTTATACACATCGATATGGTCCGGTACGCCTGTACCGTTTCTGTATGCGTTTCTATATATCCCTCTGTCTGCGTGCCGATCTGAGACGGAGCCTGACGATAGTCATCAGAGCAAGCACGGCCGCAGCTGACAGACAGATCGAATACCATATTTCTACATTGTTCTGATCACCGGTTTTCACCTTTTTGTCCGAAGCGGCTTTTCTCTCTTCAGACCTGTCCGAAGCCTTGTCTGTACCTCCGCCCGGAGTGTTGTCATCCGGCGGCAGGATATCGTCATCCGGATCATACTCCGGGATCCTCACATATTTATATTCCCTGAGCCATGTCGACTTATTCCATATCCCCGCGCCCTCCGGCGTCGCCGCCCTGTTGACCATGGCGCCAGCCTCCTTGAGGCCCTCGCCTGCCGACCAGCAGTTGAACGCTATGTTTTCGGCTGTCATCTCGAGCACGGAATCGGAACTTACCGTTGATTTTGCGATATCGTTCACCCCGTTCACGGCGTAGTT
>CACYHM010000416.1 GCA_902774195.1 uncultured Eubacteriales bacterium | reverse complement strand
GGGACAAAGAGATCAAAGAACTGGAGAAACTCAGTGCGGACTATATCGAGTTTCTCAACAACGGCAAGACCGAGCGCGAATGCGCATGTATTCTTGCTGAAATGGCAGAGAAGAACGGCTACAGAGACCTGAAAGATGTCATCGCAAAAGGCGAAAGGCTGGCAAAAGGTGACAAGGTATATGCCGACAACATGGGCAAGGCCCTCATGATGATCAACATCGGAGAGGATATCATGAGAGACGGCATGAACATACTTGGCGCGCATATCGACAGCCCGAGACTGGATATCAAACAGAATCCTCTATATGAATCGGATGAGTTATCATATCTTGACACCCACTACTACGGAGGTATCAAGAAGTACCAGTACGTGGCGCTGCCTCTGGCTCTGCACGGCGTGGTGGTCAGGCCTGACGGGACCAGGATAAGCATCAATATAGGAGAAAATGAAGGCGATCCGGTATTCTTCGTAAGCGATCTTCTGATACATCTCTCGCAGGATCAGCTCAAGAAAACGGCTGCTGATGTCGTAGAAGGGGATAATCTGGATATCGTAGTCGGCAGCAGACCTCTGAAGGGAGAAGAAAAGGACGCCGTCAAATCAGCTGTCCTGAAGCTTCTGAATGATGAATACGGCATGGATGAGGATGACTTCGTATCGGCCGAGATAGAAGCTGTCCCTGCCGGAAAAGCCAGAGAGGCCGGATTCGACCGATCCATGATACTGGGCTACGGACACGATGACAGATGCTGCGCTTATCCGTCGGCTCTTGCAATGATGGATGTGTCTGAAGTAAAGACGACCTCCTGCGGACTCTTCGTGGACAAGGAAGAGATCGGAAGCATAGGCGCGACAGGAATGGAGTCGCACTTTTTCGAGGACACCATGAGAGAGGTGCTCGACAGGATGGGCATATACACTGAACTCAACCTGACAAGAGTATTGAGGAACAGCCGCATGCTGAGCTCCGATGTGAGCGCTGCATTCGACCCTATGTATGCAGATAAATTCGAAAAAAAGAATGCCGCATTCTTCGGACACGGCCTTGTGTTCAACAAATATACAGGGATCCAGGGAAAGGCAAAATCCAACGATGCGAACGCCGAATATATCGCCCTGCTCAGAGGTATTCTGGATAAGCACGGTGTGGTCTACCAGACGGCCGAGATGGGCAAGGTCGATGTCGGAGGAGGCGGGACCATAGCATATATCCTTTCTCTGTACGGGATGCAGGTCATCGACAGCGGGATCGCCGTACTTTCGATGCATGCGCCGTGGGAAGCCATCAGCAAGTCTGATCTGTATGAGGCATATAAGGGATATAAGGCCTTTCTGATCGAAGGATAGTATCAAAGGACAGTAATGATAAAAGAAGCTTTAATCACATTTTTCATGGCGATGGTGCCGGTGATAGAACTGAGGGGAGCGATACCTTACGGGGTCATCGCCGGGCTCAGCGTGCCGGCGGCATTCATAATAGCGGTCATAGGCAATCTCGTGCCTATACCGGTGCTTGTGGTATTCACGCGAAAGGTGTTTGAATGGCTGCGCACGAAGAGCGCGGGACTTGACAGATTCGTGAGCAGGCTCGAAGCAAAGGCCGAAAAAAACAGAGAAGTAGTCGAAAGATATGAGTTCTGGGGGCTTGTCCTGCTGGTAGCTATACCGCTGCCTGGCACCGGGGCCTGGACGGGAGCGCTTGTTGCGGCGATGATGGACATGAGACTCAAGAGGGCTATGCCTGCAATAATACTCGGCGTGATAATAGCAGGTATCATAGTTACTACAGTTACTTACGGCGCGGGAGCGCTGATCGGATAGCGCTGAAGAGACAGACCGGCGGCAAGATGATAATGCAGGGGTGATGGGTAATGGGCAGATATAATTATTCTGATATCGAACGAAAGACGCTTGAAGGGTCGAGGATGCCGTTCGCGATCTATCAGTTCGTGGACCGAAGAGTTGTCACGCTCAGCCTTTCAGACGGCTTCTGCGATCTGT
>CACYHM010000415.1 GCA_902774195.1 uncultured Eubacteriales bacterium | reverse complement strand
AGGATCAGGAAGAACCTCTCTCTTGGGTGTGTTACCTTTTCTTGGCACTTCTCTTCCCTCCTTGTAAATTCAGGTCGGTACTCGTTAGCAGCCCCGCGATTTTCTTCAGGCGGTCCATACGGCCGTCTTACTCGCGTGTCTGCTCCCGCGGCGCTCTTTATATAGAATAAAGAATGCCCTTGTACTTCTAACTTGCTACTTTTTCTTAGGCCTCTTCGCTCCGTACTTGGAACGGCCCTGTCCGCGCTCTGCAACGCCGGAAGTGTCGAGAGTACCTCTGATGATGTGATATCTCACACCCGGGAGGTCCTTGACCCTGCCGCCTCTTACGAGAACAACACTGTGCTCCTGCAGATTGTGGCCAATACCAGGAATGTAAGCTGTGACTTCCATTCCGTTCGTCAGACGAACTCTTGCGACTTTTCTGAGAGCCGAATTCGGCTTCTTCGGAGTGACAGTCTTGACTGCTACGCATACGCCTCTCTTCTGAGGGGAGTTTACGTCGGTAAGAGTCTTGTGAAGTGTGTTCATGTTCTTACCAAGTGCAGGAGCTGTCGATTTCTTTACCGAGCTCTGTCTGCCCTGACGTACTAACTGGTTGATTGTAGGCATTCTTTTCTCCTTTCTTCCAAAATTTTTATCTGATGCGCCGACCTTTCCGAAGGCGCACTCGAACTTGTATATTTTACTAGCAAGTTCCCGCTATGTCAACGATTTTCGGCGAAAAGAACGGAGCGCAGTGATATATCAGTGCGCTCCGCTCATGATTTTATTCGACGATAGCTACTTCGCCGTAGACTTTGATCTCCTCTTCGCCTTCAGGAGCCACGTTGGTCTCCTCGAGGCCTTCGATGTGGATCTCATCGTCCTCGTCTTCGTCCCTGCCGTTTACGAACGATTCATATTCGCCGTAATCGACCGTAACGTCTCCGTATCTCTTCATGCCGGTACCTGCAGGTATCAGCTTTCCGATCATGACGTTCTCCTTGAGACCTTCGAGCCTGTCTGTCTTGCCCTTGATGGACGCGTCCGTCAGGACTCTCGTCGTCTCCTGGAACGAAGCAGCCGAGAGGAACGAGGATGTAGCCAGAGCAGCCTTGGTGATACCAAGCAGCTGTCTGTTTGCCGTGCATGGCTCTCCGCCTTCTGCCTCGGCAGCCTCGTTGGCGGCCTCGATCTCTCTCCTGGAGTACTGTCCGCCAGGAAGGAGCCTTGTGTCGCCGGACTTCTCCACTTTGTACTTGGGGAGAGCATCTGGCTGACGATGATCTCGATGTGCTTGTCGTTGATGTCTACACCCTGGTTCTTGTACACTCTCTGCACTTCTCTCAGGAGGTATTCATAAACGCCCTGCACGCCGTTGAGTCTCATGATGTCGTGAGGATCGAGCGGTCCCTTCGTGATCTGGTCGCCGGCATGCACTTCGTCGCCGACCTTGACGTTGAGCCTTGCTCCGAACGGGATCACGTAGTTTCTCTCGCCGCCCTTTTCTTCTACGACCACGTCAGTCTTGTTGTCTTCTCTCGGTTCGATAGCTGTCACTACACCGTCGGCTTCGCAGATCTCTGCAAGACCCTTAGGCTTTCTGGCCTCGAACAGCTCCTCGACTCTAGGAAGACCCTGAGTGATGTCCGAACCGGCAACGCCGCCCGTATGGAACGTTCTCATGGTCAGCTGCGTACCCGGCTCGCCGATGGACTGAGCTGCGATGATTCCGACAGCTTCACCCTGCTGCACGAGTCTGCCTGTAGCCATGTTCTTGCCGTAGCACTTGGCGCAGAGGCCTGTCTTCGCGCGGCAGGTCATGGCGGATCTGATCTTCACCGTCTCGATGCCGCGGTCCTCGATGGTCTTTGCCATGTCGTCAGTGATGTACTCGTTGGCAGCAACAAGGACTTCGCCCGTTGCAGGATCGACAACGTCCTCGCTTGCGTATCTGCCGGCGATCCTAAGCCAGAGCTTCTCGATCTCTTCCTTGCCGTCTCTGAACGCTCTGATCTCGACGCCGTCTTCCGTTCCGCAGTCCTGCTCATTGATGATGATGCTGTGCGAGATATCCACCAGTCTTCTGGTCAGGTATCCGGAGTCGGCCGTCCTCAGAGCCGTATCGGTAAGTCCCTTACGGGCACCGTTGGACGAAATGAAGTATTCCAGTATGGACAGGCCCTCTCTGAAGTTGGCCTTGATCGGGATCTCTACCGTATGACCTGTCGCGTTCGCCATCAGTCCTCTCATACCGCCGATCTGGCTGATCTGGGACTTGTTACCTCTGGCTCCGGAACTTGCCATGATGTAGAGGTTGTTCATCGTTCCGAGGTTATCCATCAGAGCGTTGGCCGTATCATCCGTGGCATTTCTCCATGTCTCGATGACCTTGTCGTATCTCTCCTTGTCGGACATGAGGCCCTTTCTGTAGAGAGCTTCGTACTGGTCGACCTTCTTCTCGGCTTCGCTTACGATCTCTGCCTTTGCAGCAGGGATCTCCATGTCGGAGATACTGATCGTTACAGCACTGAGCGTCGAATAATGGTAGCCTGTGTCCTTGATGTAGTCGAGCATCAGGGCCGTCTCGGTATTGCCGTGGGCCTTGAAGCAAGCGGCGATGATCTTTCCGAGCGCCTTCTTGTCGCAGAGGAAGTCGACCTCGAGTGAGTACGGATCTTTCTCTCTGTCGACGAAACCGAGGTCCTGAGGGAGTCCGTGGTTGAAGATGAATCTTCCTACCGTGGATTCTACCAGCTGTCCCGGATCGCCTTCGTAAGCGTAGCGGCGCACCTTGACCTTCGCGTGGATGCCGACAGCTCCCGCATCGTATGCCATGATCATCTCGTCGTAGTCAGCGAAGCACTTTCCGTCGCCCTTTTCGAGCTCGCGGCCTCTTTCTTCGCTGCCCGGATGAGTCAGGTAGTATGATCCGAGGATCATGTCCTGAGTCGGTACCGTGATAGGCGAACCGTCCTTAGGAGCCAGGATGTTGTTGACCGAGAGCATGAGGAATCTCGCCTCTGCCTGAGCCTCTACCGAAAGAGGCACGTGTACGGCCATCTGGTCTCCGTCGAAGTCGGCGTTGAACGCGGTACATACCAGCGGGTGCAGCTTGATGGCTTTGCCCTCGACGAGTACCGGCTCGAATGCCTGGATACCGAGTCTGTGCAGTGTAGGGGCACGGTTCAGGAGAACAGGGTGATCCTTGATGATGTAATCAAGAACGTCCCAGACCTCAGGGTCTGCTCTTTCGACCATGACTCT
>CACYHM010000414.1 GCA_902774195.1 uncultured Eubacteriales bacterium | reverse complement strand
GCTATCTGCTGCATTATGGCGGTCTTGCCTATTCCCGGAGGCCCCATCAGAAAAACCGGTCTCTGATCTTCGACAGCTATCTGATACTCTCCGTATTCATCCCTGGAGAAATATGCGATGATCGCGTTCCTGATCTGTTCTTTTGCATCTTTGATATTCACAGCGGTATCTCCTTCGATCTGTCATCCATTCGATATTTACACGTCCTCGTTCTGCAGCACGATCCTGATCGCCCACGGAGGCACCTCCGGATCGTTGTACTCATTGTCAAGAAATACAAAAGCCGTCTCGTAATCCGGTTTGCGCGCGGGAAAAATGCCGCGGCCGTCAGTAAAGTATATGAGTCCCTTCAGATCAGTAAGTTCCCCTTCCTCTGCCAGCCTGTCAACAAGACTGAAGACAGGCCTGAAATCCGTTCCTCCAAGACCCTTTATGCTCATCGTGCCGATGTAGCTGTCAAGCTCCTCTTCGCTGCTGATCTTTACATGCTCCTGTATGGCTGCATCGCACTGTATTATGTGTATATTTACGCGTGCAAAATAACTCTCCGACGATTTAAGTATATTATATGTTTTCTGCAGGAATCTCTGAACGAGCTCGCCCGAGGTGCTGGCGGAAGTGTCGACGGCGATAACGAATTCCTTTATACGCCTTACTTCTTTGTATTCCAGCGGCTCTACCAGCGGCATGTTCCCGTAGAGTTTCAGTCCGTAGGTGTAATATATGTAGTCGAACTCCTCGTCATTTACGGTCAGAGTCTCCCCGTATACGGCAAACTTTTTCAGGAATGAAGCATAGTCGTATCTTTCGCGGTTTACCTCTCTGAGGTTCTGAGTCAGCGCGCCTGAAGCATCGCCCTGCTCCCTCGAGAAAGTCTCAAGGTCCTCCTGTATCTTCTCTGCTATCCTTTTCCATTCCTCCCCGGCTTCCTCCAGAGGTCTGCGCTGCCGGGTCCTGTTCTCCTCATTTTCGCCTTCGGCAGGCTCTTCCTCAGCGGCTTCTGCATCTTCATCTCCGAGCCTGTTTTTTCCTTCTTCTGTTTTACTGCCGAAGTCTCTGTTTTTTCGCTCCGGCCCGTACCATCCGGAATGATCATCAGCCTCAAACAGCCTGCCCAGTCTTTCAGTTTCTGAGTCAGTGATGCCGTTTTCTCTGAAGTAATGATATATCTTCTCGGCGGTGAGCAGCTTTGCTTCGGCCCTGATCCATTCCGTTTCGGTCCTCTGCAGCTCCTGCTTCGAAGTGACCGTCGCACGGGTCCCGAGGTCGTTGATCGTGCTTTCAACAGCGATGTCGCAGGCAAGATCCCAGAGCTTCCTGTCAGCGATATCCCCTGTAAACATGTGGCTGTATATGCAGTGAAGTATCACGTGAAGATAATCCCTCGCTGGCCGTTCACGCCCTTCTTTATACAGCCTTAGAAGATGTTCCGGCCCGTACAGTAACCTTGTTCCGTCAGTCGCAAGCGTCACATCATCCGAAGGGACCGGCTCCAGCCTGTTCAGAGCGGTATCCATGAAGCGGAGTCTGACCGTCAGGATCCCTCGTGACAGCGTCAGGACGTCGAGAGCCGCTTTCCTTATTAAATCACCCCTGTCGTTTCCGGTATTCATAGTTCCTCAGGCACCATATCTCTCCAGCCGTCCATCTCCGGCCTGCGCTTCAGCAGGAACGCGGTGCACTCGGACGCCGACATCGAGACGGAGTGATCGATCACATCCAGGATGTTCTCGCTGCATATCAGTCCCTCATCGCACAGAAACGAAAGCATGCCGATGTCCCTGTCCCTTACGGCATTATGTGCGATGCGTTCAAGATGTCCGCTTATATAGTGGACATAGCCTTCTCTCGCGGACGCATTCAGCTCAAACGGATATCTCAGCCTCATGACAGCAAGCCTGTCTTTTGCCCGCAGGTTCCAGCTCATGCCGTCGAACAGTACCGTGTCGAGCACTGAATAATCAAATGTGTTGTCATCCCTGAACGCGTTTTTCAGCGCCCGCAGC
>CACYHM010000413.1 GCA_902774195.1 uncultured Eubacteriales bacterium | reverse complement strand
TGCTGGACAGCGCAATGGCGGACTCTCTTAATGCGTTTCTGCAGGATCACGGCGTTCAGGCAGAAGTCGTGCTTTTCGATGATTATAATCCGCTCTTCAAGGCTTTCGACGGCAATGAGGTAGATGTGCTGGCTGCAGAAGGGGATGGCGCCTATGGCCGGACTGACGCAGAACTTCTTTACGCTTTCGGTTCATCCGATTACTTCCTTTGCGTCAGCAAAAAGCGGGCGGATCTGCTCGCAGATCTCAACATAGCTCAGACAGAGCTCTCTGTTGATGAACCTAATTACATAAACTTTCTTCGCAGCAAATACTATCCTGTCAGCATATCCAGCCGTGCCTTTTCGGAGTCTGAAAAGAAGTGGCTGGCAGGACATGACTCACTGCATGTAGGTTATATGAACAACTATCTCCCGTACAGCGGAACAGATTCTGCAGGCGGGGTAAACGGACTCCTGAAAGACCTCATCCCGCGGATGCTGAAAGAGCTCAGACTCGATGATCTTGAAGTATCATATACAGGTTACGACAGTTACGACAAGATGGTCGCAGGGCTGGAAGACGGAAGCGTCGATATTGTCTTTCCGGTAGGCGGAGGACTGTATTATGCGGAAGAGAGCGGGATATTCCAGTCGAATGCGGTCGTTTCGGCTGCGACAGAGCTGGTATATAAAGACGAGTACAACGACGATACGGTGCGGAATTTTGCTGTGAATGAGAACAACAGCATGCAGTACTACTTCGTGAAGACATACTATCCGGATGCGGAGATCACCTTGTATCCTTCGATCGATGAATGTCTCCAGGCAGTGAATGACGGAAAGGCGGGATGCACCACCCTGAACGGACTGAGAGCAAATGATATCCTGAGAAACAGCCGCTACAGCGGCTTGTCACTGCTTCAGACTGCATACAATGATGACAGGAGTTTCGGTGTACAGATCGGAAACGAGGGGCTGCTGAAACTGGTCAATCGTGGCATAAACGTTCTGGGTCCTGACTACGCCCAGAATCTTGCCTTCAGATACACGGATCAGCTGCATTCCTATTCTTTCGTGGATGTGATACGGAATCATATGGGTGCTGTTGCAAGCATAATATTTGCAGTCGCCGCGCTTATAATAATGTTCCTGGTGCGCGACTCGAAACGCTCAAAGCTGCTGCTCAAACAGCAGGAGCGCCGTGAGCAGCAGGACAAGATGATAACTGCGCTCGCTTCGGACTACCGCTGTGTCTATCACGTCGACCTGGACAATGATGATGCTGTCTGCTACCGGGCTGACCCCGATGCTCCCGATCAGACACCTGAAGGCGTCCACTTCCCATACCTTGAGCGTTTCACCTGGTATGCGGACAATTATGTCGCGGAGAATTACAGGGAAGGTTTCCTGGAATTCATCGATCCGGACAACATGCGTAAAGCGCTCGAGACTGACCCGATCATAGCTTACCGCTATCTGGCAGAACGCAACGGAAAGGAATACTACGAGATGATCCGCGTGGCAGGCGTGAGGCATGCCGAAAACCGTGAAGATCATATCGTTCATGCGGTAGGCCTCGGCCTGACGGTCATCGATACTGAAATGCGCGAGACGATGGCAAAGAACCAGGCGCTCGGCGAGGCTCTTGCGGCGGCAGAAGAGGCCAACAAGGCGAAGACAGCGTTCCTGTCAAGTGTGAGCCATGAGATCCGTACGCCTATGAACGCCATCATAGGACTAGGCAGTCTGGCAATGCGCAACGAGTCACTCCCTGAAGAAACGCGCGGATATCTTGAGCAGATAGACGGGAGTGCCAGGCACCTGCTGGGTCTGATCAACGATATACTCGACATGAGCCGTATCGAATCCGGCCGGCTGGTCATTCGCAAGGAAGAATTCTTCTTCCGCGATATGCTGGAGCAGATAAATACCATGGTCATGTCACAATGTGAAGAAAAGGGTCTGCATTATGAGTGCAATGTGATCGGTGGTGTAAGCGATTACTACATCGGAGATGACATGAAGC
>CACYHM010000412.1 GCA_902774195.1 uncultured Eubacteriales bacterium | reverse complement strand
GGATATAGTCGCAGGTGCATACGTTTGCGACCTGAGGCACCGGAAGGGCAATGTGATGTTCATAGACATCGGCACCAACGGCGAGATCGTGCTCGCGGCGGACGGAAAACTGATGTCGTGCTCGTGCGCGGCAGGACCGGCGCTCGAAGGAATGAACATCAGCTCGGGGATGCGCGCGGCCGAGGGAGCCATCGAAGACGTCCATATCGGCGAAGACGGACTCGAACTCAGGATAATAGGCGGCTGCGAACCGGCCGGCATCTGCGGAAGCGGCATACTCACCGTTACCAAGGAGCTGCTCAGGACAGGCATAGTGCGCAAGACCGGAGCATTCGTCAAGGCGGACAAGTTCGACGCTGACGACTACAGATCGCAGTATATAGAAGTGGATGAAGAGGGCAAGCGCTCCTTCAGGATGACAGAAGGAGATGAGCCTTTGTACATAACACAGGGCGATGTGCGGCAGGTACAGCTCGCCAAGGGAGCCATACTCTCGGGCTTCATGGCGCTGATGAACAAGGCCGGTATCGGGATGGAGGATCTGGACAGGGTCCTCATCGCGGGCCAGTTCGGAGCTCATCTGCCGGCAGACAGCATAACCGGGACAGGCATACTTCCGTTCGAGGTCGAGGACCGAATCGAGTACGTGGGCAACACTTCAAAGACCGGCGCGTACATGGCGCTAATGTCTTCGAAGGTAAAAAGAGAGATGGAAGAGCTCGCGCACGACATGGATTACCTTGAACTCGGCGCGACTGAAAACTATGAGAGGCTGCTCTCTGAGTGCCTGATATTCCCTTCGTTCAAATAAAAAGAGGAAAAGCGATGACTACAGCAAATGAAAGACTCATAAAAATACTCTCGGGCATGAAGGCCGACAGACCTGCCTGCATCTGCCCGGGCGGCATGATGAACATGGTCACCAAGGCCCTTCAGGATGTGTGCGGGGTATATCTGCCTGAAGCTCACACCGATGCGCGCATGATGGCTGATCTCGCGAAGGCCATATACGACAACGACTGCTTCGAGAACTACGGAGTGCCTTTCTGCATGACTGTCGAAGCCGAAGCCCTCGGCGCGACCTGCACTATGGGAACCCAGCTCTTCGAACCGCATGTGACGGGCTACGCCATCGACACAGTAGAGGACTATAAAAAACTCACGCCGATGGATCTGGAAGCGGGCAGGGCGAAAGTTACCCTGGACGCTATCAGGCTGCTTAAGGCGGAGACGAAGGACGTGCCTATCATCGGCAACATCGTAGGGCCTGTCAGCGTAGCGAGCTCTGTATGCGAGCCGACCAGATACTACAAGCAGATGAGGCAGAAGAGAGAGCTTACGCACGAGTACATGCAGTTCGTGACGGACGACCTCATCAGGTTCGCCCTCGCGATGATCGATGCCGGAGCCGACGTCATAGCGATGTCTGATCCGAGCGGCACGGGCGAGATACTGGGACCTAAGTTCTTCGACGAATACGCTGTAACATACATCAATCAGGTGGTCGACGCCGTACAGGCGAAGGGCGCCAGGATCATAGTCCACATCTGCGGACAGATGAAGTCGGTGTACGACAAGGTCGCGAAGATACACAGCGATGCTTTCAGCTTCGACGCCGTGGTATCGCTGAGAGAGGCGAGGAAGAACCTGCCTGAAAAGGTGATAATGGGCAATGTGAGCACATTCGCAATCGAAAACCAGAACGAGGATACGGTAGACAAGCTCACAAGGGCCGCATACAGCAACGGCTCGGATATAATCTCGCCGGCATGCGGTCTCGGGATGGGATCGCCTCTGAACAACGTGCAGCAGGTGCTTAAGACGGTAAAGACTTTCGCGGATGAGTAACGGGGATTTTCTGAAATACGAAGATGAGGGCAGAGAGTTCGCCGTGCCGGAGGGAACGAAGCGCATAGGCGAGCTGGCCTTTGCGGGCGCGGACGGGCTCGAGAAGCTGTATATCCCGGATTCTGTCAGAGAGATCGGCAACTACGCGTTCATGAACTGCTA
>CACYHM010000411.1 GCA_902774195.1 uncultured Eubacteriales bacterium | reverse complement strand
AGGCGTCGTTCTTGGCATAGTCGTAACCCGTAAAAAGCGGCTGCTGGGCAGCATCGATATACGTCTGGAAGAAGCTGAAAGCCTCCTTAAATTTATTTCGACGCACATTATACGTACCTCCAAAATAAAGGTTACGACGGAGTTTGTCGAGCTGTTCTTTGACCGCGCTCACCCACTGCTCGTTGCAGTATCCGAGCGAACAGACACCGATGCCCGATGTAAGATCTATCAGCTCTTTTCCGTCCATATCAGTGATATGCGCTCCCGAGCCGCTCTCCGCCACCAGATCGGCCCTTCCGTATGTGTGGACTATGTATTCGCTATCCAGTTCCTTGATCTTGTCCCTGTTCATTAGGATCATCCTTTCTTTCCTTTTTTGCTCAGTTCCTGTTTGTAATATCTGAATTCGCTCGGGTTCATGATGGCAGTGCCGCTTCCTCTGTCTGTGAAGAACTCGAGAAGCAGGCAGTGCGGGATGCGCCCGTCGAGTATATGCACTCTGTTTACGCCCTTGTTGATCGCGTCTACGCAGTTGTACAGTTTCGGGATCATGCCTCCTACGACCTTTCCGTCGTCTATGAGCTGCTTGACCTCATCCGTATACATCTCGGAGATGAGACTGTCCGGATCGTCTCTGTCCACCAGCACGCCCGGAACGTCCGAGAGGAATGCCAGTTTCTTAGCTTTGAGCACCTTTGCAACAGCGCACGCCGCATCGTCAGCGTTGATATTATATGTATTGTATTCATCATCCATTCCCAGCGGATAAACGACAGGAAGATAATCGTTGTCGAGCATATCCTTCAGGACCTTGCTGTTGACTCCCGTGATCGATCCGACGAAACCGAGATCTTCATTCTCATCGTCACTGTCCTTCTTGACAGCTGTGAAGAGCGAACCGCTCTTTCCGCTTACGCCCATAGCCTTCTCGCCGAGCGCCTCGATATTCCTGACGAGCGCACCGTTGACCTTCGCCAGAGCCATCTCTACGATCTCGAGAGTATTCTCGTCCGTGACCCTGAGGCCGTTGACGAATCTCGTCTCAAGACCTGTCTTGTCAATCCAGTGGATGATCTCCTTGCCGCCGCCGTGTACGATTATCGGTTTGAAGCCGACGACCTTGAGCAGTACGACGTCTTCTATGATCGCAGCCATCCTCTCAGGGTCATCCATCAGTGATCCGCCGCATTTTATGACGATCACCTTGCCGTTGAATCTTTGGATATATGGCAGAGCCTCGATCAGTATCTCTGCCTTTTCTATGTTTTCTTTTATCGAGTCCTTCTTGATGTCGTTCGTTGTCATATCTCTTACCTAACTCCTGTAATCTCCGTTGATCTTAACGTAATCATATGTGAGGTCGCATCCCCAAGCTGTTGCAGACGCTTCGCCGTCTTTCAGATCCACATCTATGTATATCTCATCAGCTGAGAGGATCAAAGCAGCTTCCTCCTCGCTGTGCGGCGCATATCTGGAATCGAGACAGACTGTAACGCTGCCTTTATCCGATCTCATTACGACGTCGACCTTGTCAGCCGAAAAGTCCGCATCGGTGTAGCCTATAGCGCAGAGCACCCTTCCCCAGTTGGCGTCTTCACCGAATATCGCCGCCTTGAGGAGGCTCGATGATACGACGGATCTTGAGACCTTTCTGGCCGTATCCTTGTCCGGCGCGCCCTTCAGATCGCAGACGATCAGTTTTCCCGCGCCTTCACCGTCGGAAGCGAGCTTCATTGCCGTGTATCTGGTCACGTAAGCAAGCGCTTCTTTGAAAGCCTCAAGGTCTTCTCCTTCGCCTTCTATCTTTTCGTTTCCGGCCATTCCGTTAGCCATCACCATGCACATATCATTTGTCGACGTATCCCCGTCGACTGTCATCTGATTGAAGCTGTCCTTGACATCTTCCTTCAGGACTTCTCTCAGCATTTCGGCGGATATCGCGACATCGCTCGTTATGAAGCAGAGCATCGTTGCCATATTCGGATGTATCATCCCGCTGCCCTTTGCGATGC